>BQJX01000239.1 GCA_021604925.1 Gemmatimonadota bacterium | reverse complement strand
CCCAGCGCGCCGCCTCGAACAGCGATCGCAGGTCCTCTTCGGAGACGGGGCGCTCGGCGTCCAGCGAGTAAGGACTCCATCGACGTGCGATGAACTCCTGAACGGCGTACGCCGGCTTCGCGGTCTTCACGTCGCTCATGCCACTCTCCTTGAAATGAGAAGGTCGGCGCTCTTCAGCCCTGCGACCCTTCGCCGAACACGCCCGGCTCCGGATGCTCCGCCGTGACCACCGTGCTCACGCCGCCTCGCACCGCGAACTCGCCGATCACTCGCATGCGTCGCGGGCGGCAGCTGGCCACCAGATGATCCAGGATCTCGTTTGTCACGGCCTCGTGGAACACGCCGCGATTGCGGAACGAATGGATGTAGAGCTTGAACGACTTCAGCTCCAGGCAGAGTTCATCCGGCACGTAGGTCACGCGGATCGTGGCAAAGTCCGGCTGCCCGGTGATCGGACAGAGCGCCGTCCACTCGGGAGCGGTGATGTCGATGCGGTAGTCGCGACTCGATTGCGGATTGGGGAACGTCTCCACGGGGGAGGTTTCCTCGCCCGGGGCGCGGGCGGCCGCGGCGGCCTTCTGCACTCGCTCGGGATCGGTCTTCATTCGCTCCTCCGGTGGTTCACGCCGCCGCTCACTCGCCCGGCCCCGGCAGCGGTCCGGACCCGTAGTACACGCAGCGCGCGTTGCACGTCTCGTGCACGCGCACGCGCCACAGTCCCGGCATCCGACTCTCCAGGCGATCCCAGATCCACGCCGCCAGGATCTCCGACGTGGGGTTCTCCAGGCCGTCCACCTCGTTCAGGTAGTGGTGATCCAGCCGGGTCCGCACCGGCTCGATGGCCGCGTCCATGTCCGCATAGTCCACGAACCAACCCACCTGCGGATCCACCGGACCCCGCACCGCCACGTCCACCCGGAAGGAGTGTCCGTGCAACCGTCGGCATTTGTGCCCATCCGGCACGTTCGGCAGCAGGTGCGCAGCCTCGAATCGGAACGTCCGTTCCAGCTCCACTTGCTGCAAGTCAGACCCCTCTCAATGCTTCCGGCCAAAGCAGTTTGTGCAGTTGCAACTGGAGGCGGGCCCGCAACCCGGAAGCCAGCAGCCAGTCCGCAAGTTCCGCCGGCTCGATCACGCCGCTGACCGGCGAAAACAGAAGCGGACAGCGCTCCGCGAGTCCGTGCCGCTCGATGAGCTCCAGCGCCTGGTCAAAGTCCACCCGATCCTGCACGACGAACTTGAGCTCGTCGCGCTCACCGAGCAGGGGAAAGTTCTCCACCCGGACCCGATGCGATTCCCCGGAAGAAGGCAGCTTCACGTCCACGATGCGGTGAACGCGCGGATCCACCGCGGAGATATCCCGATGCCCTCCGGTCTCCAGCATCACCGTCTTCCCGAGATCCAGCAGCCGGGCCATGAGTTCGTGCACGGCGGATTGCAAGAGCGGCTCGCCGCCGGTGACTTCCACAAGGTCGCACCGATAGTCCAGGACCTCCTGCACGATCTCGTCCAGGTCCCGCTTCTTCCCTTCGTGGAAGGCGTACTCGGTGTCGCACCACGAGCAGCGCAGGTCGCACGCCGTGAGCCGCACGAACACGCAAGGCCGTCCCGCGTGCGTGGACTCGCCCTGGATCGAGTGGAAGATCTCGTTGATGACCAGCGCGCTCATTCGCTCCCCACTTTGGACGGGCGCCCGGCCAGCGCCGGATCGGCCACGCCCGCTTCCGCGAAGCCCTTGGCCCGCAGTTGGCACGCATCGCAACGTCCGCACGGAACGCCGTCGTTCGAAGGATCGTAGCAGCTCACGGTGCGCGACAGGTCCAGGCCCAGTCGCACGGCCATCCGCACGATGTCCGCCTTGCTCAGTTCGAGCAGCGGCGCGTGCACGCGGAACGGCGGGCCGCCCTCCACGCCCAGCTTGGTCGCCAGATTGGCGAGCGTCTCGAAGGCGGCCAGGTACTCGGGCCGGCAGTCCGGATAGCCGGAGTAGTCCAGCGCGTTCACGCCCACGAACAGATCCGTGCAGTTCAGCGTCTCCGCCCAGGCCAGCGCCAGCGACAGGAACACCGTATTGCGGGCCGGCACGTACGTCACCGGAATGTCGCCGCCCAGGTCCACGCGGTCCTTGGGAACGGGGATCTCATCGGTCAGGGCCGATGCCCCGAACGAGCCCAGGTCCACCCGAACCACCCGATGCTCCACCGCCCCCAGCGCCGCCGCGATCTCCGCGGCCCGGTCCAGTTCCAGCCGGTGGCGCTGCCCGTAGTCGAAGCTCAGGGCATGGGCCGCCCACCCCTCGGCCAGGGCGTGGCCCAGTACCGTGGTGGAATCCAGCCCCCCGCTCAGAAGGACGACCGCTCGCTTTTGGCTCATGGGGCTCTCCGCTTCTCGTCGAAAACCGGCGCGGAGTATACCATTCCCCCCTGGCCCGGTCCGAATCGACGTTTTCCGGAGGAATCGATGATCCAGCACGAGATCCAGCTCCGGCCGCCGGGGCCCGGTCTTCACGAGTTCACGGCCCAGGTGGCCGATCTCGTCGCGCAGAGCGGGGTGGACACCGGGCTGTGCCACGTCTTCGTGCGGCACACGTCCGCCAGTCTGCTCATTCAGGAGAATGCGGATCCCTCCGCCCGGCGGGACCTGGAGGAGGCCTTCCGGCGCCTGGCGCCGCGCGGGGACTCCTGGCACACGCACACCTCGGAGGGCCCGGACGACATGCCGTCCCACATCCGGGCCGCGCTCTCGTCCACCTCGGAGACGATTCCGGTGGCTCGGGGACGCCTCGGGCTCGGCACGTGGCAGGGCCTCTACCTGTTCGAGCACCGCGATCGGCCGGGCACGCGCCGGATCCTGGTCACGATCACGGGAACCTAGCCCGGCTCACGGGCCGGCTCGCGGGCCGCGCCCCCGGCTCACGGGCCGCGCCCCCGGCTCAAGGGCCGCCCCCCCCGCATCGCTGCCCGGGCCGGCCGGGCCAAAGCCCCGCGCCCGTCCCCCTCCTCCCTTGCCGGATCCCGGCTCGTCTCCTACGGTTCGGGCATGGAGACCTCCCCCAACACGCCCTGGTTCCGAACGCTGCACTGGCAGATCTTCATCGCCATGGCGCTCGGCATCCTGGTGGGCCGGCTCGGCGGAAGCGCCGCCGCGTCCAAGGTGGCGTGGATGGGCCAGGTCTTCGTGAGCCTCCTCAAGATGATCATCGTGCCGCTGGTGTTCACGTCCATCGTGAAGGGCGTGGGGTCGGTCGGCGGTGGCCTGGGTCTCGGCCGCCTGTTCGGCAAGACGATGGGCTACTACGTGCTGTCCAGCTTCCTGGCGATCGCCGTGGGGCTGCTGTTCGTGAACCTCATCCAGCCGGGCGTGGGCGCGGACATCACCGGTGCGGCCAAGGCGGAGTTGCCGGAGCTGGAGGCGCCCAACTCGGTCGGCGATCTCCTGCTGCGCATGGTCCCCACCAACGTGGCCGCCTCGGCCGCCAGCGGCGACATGCTGGGCATCATCTTCTTCTGCATCCTGTTCGGCGCCGCCATTGCGTGCCTCCCCGACTCGTCGCGGGAGTCCGTGTTGAACCTCTTCGACGGCGCGTTCCAGGCCATGATGACCCTCACCGGCTGGATCATCCGCCTGGCGCCGCTGGGCGTGTTCGGTCTCATCACCCGCGTGGTCGGCGAGACGGGCTTCGAGGCGTTCCAGGCGCTGGCCCTCTACATGCTCACGATCGCGTGCGGACTCACGGTCCACATGTTCATCACGTTGCCGATCCTGCTCATCGTGCTGGGACGGATCAACCCGCGGATCCACTTCCGGAACATGCTGGAACCGCTGACCATGGCCTTCTCCACGAGTTCCTCCGGTGCCACCCTGCCGGTCACGCTGCGCACCGTGGAGACCAAGGTAGGCGTGTCCAACCGGGTGTCCTCGTTCGTGCTGCCCATGGGGGCCACCGTGAACATGGACGGCACCGCGCTGTACGAGTGCGCCGGCGCCCTGTTCATCGCCCAGGTGATGGGGGCGGAGCTCGGGCTCGCCCAGCAGGGGCTGGTGGTCATCACGGCGCTGCTCGCTTCGATCGGGGCGGCGGCCGTACCCTCGGCCGGGCTGGTGATCATCTTCCTGGTCACCGACGCGGTGGGGCTCCGCGGCCCCGAGGTGGAGCTGATCGTGGGCACCATGTTCGCCATCGACCGGCCGCTGGACATGTACCGGACCGCGGTGAACGTCTTCTCGGACTCCTGCGGGGCCGCCATTGTGGCCCGCTCCGAAGGCGAAACGGGCGTGGACGCGGCGTGACGTGGTAGACTGACCCTCGTCCGTCCCCGAGCGAATCCGTCGAGGTCCCAGTTGAAGGAAACCCTGATTCGGGTAGCCCGCATTGTCGTCAGCGCCGGGCTGCTCTTTCTTGTGCTTCGCAAGGCGCCGCTGAGCGACCTCTGGACCCAGATCCAGCAGGCCGATGTCGTCTGGTTGCTCGCCGCGTTCGGCGTGAACTCGCTGGGCAACGTCTTCGGCGCCTGGCGATGGCAGCTGCTGCTTCGCAGCCAGTCCCGGATCATCTCCATGCCGTATCTGTACGGCTCCTACCTGGTGGGGCTGTTCTTCAACAACGTGCTGCCGTCGTCCATCGGCGGGGACGTGTTTCGCGCCACCGGCGCCCGCAAGAAGGGTGGCGGCACGCTCACCGAGAATCTGACCGTGGTGCTGGTGGAGCGCATGATCGGCCTCCTGGCCACGCTCACGCTCGGCGGACTTGCGGCGCTCACGGGCGCCGCCAAGGGGCTGGATCCGCGGATCACCTGGGCGCTGTACCTGGCGCTGTTCGTTTCGGCGGCCGGCCTGTACGTGGCGCTCAGTTCCAGCATGCGGGCGCTGGCAGCGCGCTTTCTGGCGCACATTCCCATCGACTTCGTGCAGCGCACCGGCGGCAAGATGATCGCCGCGTTCGAGCTGTTCTCCCGGGCGCGCGGAACGCTGCTCGCCAACTACGTGCTCTCGCTGGGCTTCCAGTTCCTGCTCATCGTTCACTTCTATCTGATCCAGTTCGCGTTCGGCAACAGCCTGCCGTTCTCCACGTTCGTGGTCGTGGTGCCGCTGGTGTTCTTCGTGATGCTGCTGCCCATCGGGATCAACGGACTGGGCGTGCGCGAAACCGCCTTCGTGTTCTTCCTCACGCCGGCCGGCATGTCCGAGACGTCGGCGCTGGCGCTGTCGCTCACGTCGTACGGAATCGCAGTGGGCCAGGGCGTCCTGGGCGGCGCGGTGCATCTGTACCGGGAGTCGCGGGAGCGGGCGGCGCGGCCGAAGATCCAGGAACCGACGGACGCGTCCGCGGAAGCCTGACGTTCACGACTCGAAGCGTCGCCAGCGGAACGAGAACGCCTTGATGAGGCAGTACACGGGCTGGCCCACTTCCACCCCCAGCCGACGCGCCGA
>BQJX01000238.1 GCA_021604925.1 Gemmatimonadota bacterium | reverse complement strand
CGACTACGAGGGGAGGGTCGCGATCCAACTGCGCGTGCGGGAGCCGACCGACACGTTCGTCCTGAACGCGGAAGGCCTGGAACTCGGTTCGGCCCGGTTGACCGGAGAAAGCGGAGCCATCGACGGCCGGATCGAGACGGCCGCGGACGACGCGATCCGATGGCGCTCCACGCAGGTCCTGCCGCGCGGATCGTACCGATTGGAACTCGAGTTCCACGCGATGTTCGACACCACGGCCGTGTCGCTCTATCGCCTGGACTACGAAGGGGAAGCATACGCGTTCACGCAGTTCCAGGCGGTGGACGCGCGCGAGGCGTTCCCGTGTTTCGACGAGCCGATCTTCAAGATCCCGTTTCGATGGATCGTGACCGCGCCGGTCGCCGATGTGGCGATCACGAACACGCCGGTGGAACGGGAAGAGGTCCGGGACGGCTGGCGCACCACCACGTTCGTGGAGACCAGGCCGCTCTCCACGTACCTGCTGGCGCTGGCCGTGGGGCCGTTCGACCTAATGGAGGTGCCGGGCCTTCCGGTGCCGGCGCGGATCGTGGCCCCCCGCGGAAAGGCCGCGCTGGCGGGAACGGCCCGCGATGAACTGCTGCCGGTCCTGGAGGCGGCGGAGCGTTACTTCGATCGACCGTATCCCTTCCGGAAACTGGATCTGCTGGCGGTGCCGGAGTTCTGGCCCGGAGCGATGGAGCACCCCGGGGCCATCACCTACCGCGACGGGATTCTCCTGCTCGATCCGGACGCCGTCACGCCGGGGCAGCTGCGCACCCTGGTCCGCGTGACCGCGCACGAGATCGCGCATCAGTGGTTCGGCAACCTGGTGACCATGGAGTGGTGGGACGACCTCTGGCTGAACGAGGCGTTCGCCGACTGGCTCGGGGATCGTCTCGTGGACGAGGTGCATCCCGAAATGCACTACCCGGAGCGAGCCCTCGAAGGAACGCAGCGGTTCCTGCGAGCCGACGCGCGCCCCTCGTCCCGGCCCATCCGGCGCCCGGTGGCGCACCCCGACGGGGTGCTCGAGGCGGTCGGAACCACGTACGCAAAGGGCAAGCTGGTGCTGGGCATGTTCGAGAACTGGGTAGGGAAGGAGCCGTTCCGGCGCGGGGTGCTGGACTACCTGCAGGCGCACGAATGGGGCAACGCGGCGGCCGACGATCTCTGGCGCGCGCTGGATGGGTCCACCGGCCGCCCCGTGTCGCGTTCGCTGGCGGGCTTTCTGGAACAGGCCGGGTATCCGCTGGTCACGGTGTCACGCACCGGCGCGACCGAGATCCGCCTCGAGGAGCGTCGCTTTCGTTCGGAAGGCGTGGAGACTCCGGACCAGACGTGGGAAGTCCCCATTGTCCTGCGCTACTTTGACGGGACCGAAGTGCGGACGCACTCGGTGCTGCTGGGCGGCGAAGGGACCACGGTGTCGCTTCCGGCGGCGGGACCGATCGAGTGGATCTATCCGAACGGCGGGGCGTGCGGCTACTACCGGTGGTCGCTGGAGCGGGCGGACCTGACCGCGCTGGGAGCGGCGGCCGCCACGTCGTTGGAGCCCCGGGAGCGCATCGAGTTCCTGGGGAACGTGGCCGCGCTGCTGGACTCGGGGCACCTCGGGGCCGACGTCTACCTGGAGACGCTGGCCACGTTCGCCGCGGACGAGAGCCCCTCCGTTCTGAACTCCGCGGTGGCGGGACTGGGCCGCGTGCACCCACTCCTCTCCGACGACACCTCGCGGGACGCGTTCCGCGTGTACGTCCGCTCGCTCCTGGCGCCCGCGCTCGATCGTTTCGGCTGGGATCCCGATCCGCACGAAGCGGACGAGATCACCTCGTTCCGGCCGCAGTTGCTGGGCACCCTGGGCAACTGGGGAGAGGACCCGGTGATTGCGCGGGAGGCCCGCCTCCGAACGGAGCGCCATCTGGAGGATCCGTCGTCGGTGGATCCCTCGCTGGTGGGAACGTGGCTCACCGTGGCCGCGCGCGAAGGCGACGCATCTCTCTGGGAGACGTTCGAGGGCCGGTTCCGCAGTGCCACGGTTCCTCGCGAGCGCGGTCGCTACCTCTCGCTGCTCGGTGCCTTCCGCGACCCCGCACTGCGTGAGCGTGCGCTCGCGTACTCGCTTTCGGAATCACTCCAGCCACAGGAAGTCATGACGATCCCGCGCGTTCAGGCGGGCCTGGGCGAGGCCGAAGCGGATCGCGTGCTGGATTGGATACTGGACCACCACGCCCGGATCGTGAACCGGATCCCGCCCCCGAGCCGCGCGTTCCTTCCGTGGCGGGGCGCGGGCTGCTCGCAGGCCCGCTGGGACCGCACGCTGGCGTTCTTCTCTCACGAGGAGAATCAGGAGCCGGGTACGCCCGCCCAACTGGACCGCGCCGGCGACTCGGTGCGCGATTGCGTGCGGCTCAAGGAGCGCGAGTCCGCGGCGGTGCGTTCGTACCTCGTCAAGTTTGCGGAGGCGGCGCGTTCCGGAAAGGGTTCCGAGCGCTTCTAGAGCGCGGTCCAGCCGCCGTCGACCATGAGCAGGTGTCCGGTCACAAAGCTGGCGGCATCGGAGGCCAGGAACGCCACCGCCCCGGCCATCTCGAAGGGCTCGGCCACGCGCCCCAGCGGGGTTCGCTCCACGATCTTCTTCATTGTCTCCGGTTCGCCGAGCGCGGGCGCCGTCATTTCGGTGCGGGTGTAGCCGGGGCCGATGGCGTTCACGCGAATCCCGTGCCGTGCCCATTCCACCGCGCAGGTGCGCGTGAGTTGAGCGACCGCGCCTTTCGTGGCGGCGTAGGGGGCGCTGAGCGGATCGGCCACGACCGATGCGAACGACCCCAGATTCACGATCGCGCCGGGCTGCCTTCGCGCGATCCAGTCGCGCGCCGCAGCCTGCATACACAGGAACACCCCGCGCAGGTTCAGGTGGATCATGCGGTCCAGGTCGGCCACTTCGTAGTCCTCGGCCGGCGTCCGCTGGCTCATCCCGGCGTTGTTCACCAGGATGTCAAAGCCGCCCAACCGGGATCGCGCCGCCTCCAGGCACGCGCGGATCGACTCGGGATCCGTCACGTCGGTGGCTGCGAACTCCGCGCGGATCCCCGCATCCTGCAACGCGCGGGCCGTGTCGCTGCCGCGCTTTGCGTCCTTTTCTGCGATCAGGATTTGAGCACCCTGGGCGCCCAGACCGTGCGCAATGGCCGCCCCGATGCCGCGGCCGCCCCCGGTGACCACCGCGGTGTGGCCGGTGAGATCGAACGGATTCCGCGGTTGGGGGCTGCTCATGGGAACTTCCCTGACTGGGGGGCCGATGTCGGCTGGGATGATGCCGCGTTGCGCGGGAATGTCAATCCCTGCACAGCCTCCGTGGCATGGGGCTTGCAACCCATTGGGAAACGAGATGAGGAGCGCAACCCCCGGAGGGCACGGTCATGAGCATGGGCGACTGGATCCTGACGGGATGGTTGCGAGCCGTGGCCGGAGCGGGGTTCGCCCGGCTGGACAGCCCGGACGAACCTTTGGTCGGTCGGTCCGAGAGAGTCAGAAGCTGTAGTCCACGCCGATCAGCGTGGAGAAATCGTCCCGAAGTCCTACTTCGTTCAGGGGAAACAGTCCGTTCGCGGTAAGCAGGAACGTGTCCCACACGTTCAGCTTGAACCCGACCGACGCGGTCAGCTCCGATCGCTTGGACAACGAACCCCCGTCCACATCCAACGTGGGCAGATCCACCCGGTCCAGGACCACGCTGCCGTCGGTGGCCGTGTTGTACTCGTAGGTCCGATCGGCCACCTGGATCTCCGGTTGCTCGTCCACGGTGCGCCCAAGCACGTCGAACGCGAGGGTGAGCTTGGGATCGACGGTCCAGTCCGCGCCGCCCGCGTACTGCACTTCGACCGGGATGTCTTCCGTGCCGCCGCCCACGCCCATGATGCCGTGCACGCCCAGCGCGCCCATGGGCTTGGAGAACAGGACGCTGGCCTTGAACTGCGTGGCGCCCGTTCCGAGCAGGTTGCGCTCATCCCCGGTCGGGAACCGGATCTCGCCGGTCACGCCGGTCCGGAAGTCGTCCGCGCCGAACGCGGAGGGCAGCCAGCGCGCGCGCAACGACACATCGCCTACGCCCTGCGCGTGGCCGCCGCGCCGGGTCGTCTTGCTCGTGGTTCCGTTCGAGAACAGGTGCGTGCCGCTGCCCGACGCGAGCGCCAGCACGTTCGCATCCGTGAGGACGTCCAGCGACACGTCGACCACGGGAATGACCAGACCCACGTCCAGCCGGTCGCGCACGCCGTACGTGGCGGCGATGGTGGTCACGTTCACATCCAGATCGATGAACAGGTCGGCGGCCACGATGTCGCCTTCGAAGAAGGGGCGGACGCGCCCGTCGCCATCGGCGTCCTCGTGGAGGAAAACCAGACGGAGATCGCCGTCCCGCAGCAGCAGGTCATCGAGCCGGTCGAAGGAGAACTGCGCAAAGCTCACCCCCAGGTTGTACTTGCCCTGGCCCACGGTGAACGGGCGCTCGGTGTACACGGACCCGAAGCTCTGGGTCGGGCGCGTGAGCACGCCGAGCGTGGCGTCGAACTCGTAGGAGAAGCTCCCCGCGGAGGAACTGAGAGGAAAGCTGGACAGCTGCCGTCCGATCTCCGTGTTGAGGCGCGACACGGCCAGGAACTGATCGTTCGCGCCCAGCGCCGCTTCGGAGTCCGCTGTGAAGTGCGCGGCGTGGTTGTCGCCGGTGGCGGCCGTGGAGAGCGTGACCCCGTTGCTGAGAACATCCAGCAACAGGTTCTGCAGGTTCAGGCTCTGGGAGCGGGCGGACAGCGGAGCGAGCGCTCCCATGACGATCACGGCAATGACACCGAACTGGATACGCACGACAACCTCCGAAGTGGGGACCGGCCCGGCGTTCCGCCCGGCCCTGGGGTCTTCTGGGATCTCTCTTCCCGGCATTGCGCGTTCGGACCCCGGAACGCGCAATCGGAATCGACGGGCTGCTGGCGCGTACGCTACCATGCGCGGCGGACGCGTGGCTCGCGAAGTCTCTGCCTCCTCTCGAACCCCGGAGTTGCACGTGGTCCCCCACCGAGAATGCGTCGTTCCTGGCGTCCTGGGCTTCGGCTCCCGCGTTCGGGCCCTGTTGGCCCTGGGTCTGGGCTGCACCGGCCTGATCGGCTGCGCCCAGCACGAGATCTTCGAGTTCGGGGAATCGGGAGAAGGGATCTGCCAGGTCAACCGCACCGAGTTGATCTTCTCGGAGTTCCTCGGGGCGGAACAGAGCGCCCAGGTGGTCCTGCGCAACGTGGGCGAGGGAACGCTGGAGACGAGCGTGCCGGCCGTCATCGGAGACGGCACGTTCTCCATTGCGGGGGGCGGCGTCTTCTCGCTGGAGCCGGGGCAGACCCGCGAACTCACCGTGGTGTTTGCCCCCACCACGCTGGGCCTGTCCGA
>BQJX01000237.1 GCA_021604925.1 Gemmatimonadota bacterium | reverse complement strand
CGGTCTGTACGTGGAGAAAGCGCTCATCGCAGTGACGAACGGCGTTCGCATCTCGGGATGTTCGGCGGGCTCCTGGGGCGGCGGCGCGTACGTGCTGCATACGGCCATCACCTTCTCCCGGAACCTGATCGAGAACTGCATCGCCGGCGAGGGAGGCGGACTTGCGCTCCGCACTTCGAATCGGGCGCTGCACCAGACGTCCACGGTGCGGAACAACACCATCTTCGGATGCGACGGCACCGGCACCGGCAACCCCTCCGGGGGAGGGCTCACGTTGGCGGCGGCTCGCGAAGACAACATCGCGTTCTGCGCGGGCAACGTGATCGTCGGAACGCAGATCGGCGCGGGGATCCGCTGCCTGCGCGGCGGCTCCGAGACCGGAACCGGCTCGCCCATCATCAACTGCACCTCGGTGTTCAACGACGTCGCCAATCCCGTGGATCACGTCTTCGGACAGCGGTGCGACAACGCGGCCAGTTCGGATCCCACCAACCAGGTGGACGGAACGGATCCGATGCTCTGCAATCCCACGGTGGGTGACTACCGCCTGAGTAGCAGCAGCCCCGCCGTGGCCAGCAGTTGCCCGAACGCCGGCGGCAAGATCGATCGTGGCGCCCATCCGGACGGCGACCACTGCAGCGGAGTCGTGCTGTCCCTGGAAGACACCACCTGGGGTCTCATCAAGTCCATGTACCGCTGATCACCACTGACCCCTTCCGCGTCCGGAGAACTCCTTGTCCCGTGTGAACGCAACGATCCTTGTGCTCGTATCCCTACTGCTCGCGGCGGCGCTTCGGGCCGGGGAGCGGGACCTGGGCACCGGGTACCAGCTCGAGAATGTGACCGTTCTGGACCCGAACATGCGCCTGAACGACTGCCGCCGACTGATGAAGGAGTTCAACGAGGCGCTGGGCCTGGAGTGCCGCGACTGTCATGACCTCAAGAACTTCGCCTCCGACGACGCCCCGCTGAAACTGATCGCCCGCGAGATGATGAAGATGGAGCGGGACATCAACGCCCAGTGGTTCGCGGGCGAGCCCACCGTGAACTGCTACACCTGCCATCAGGGGCAGCGTCTCCCCACCGCCCAACCGGCCGTGGCCGACGCGGATTCCACCGACTCCGGCGAGTAGACCCCGCCGGTCCGCCCTCCCCGGGCCCGGCTCCCAGGCCCCGCCGATCCGGCCGGATTTGCGGATTCCGGCCGATTCCAGCCGCTCTTGACACGGTCCAGCTCTGTGTTTACGGTTCGGGTGCTCGCATACCTCCGAGCACCGGCGCGGGCGGGGGGCCTTCGGGCTTCCTGCCCGCCGCCACTTCATCGGTGGCGCAACAGCGGTAGCGAGTTCATGTGGCTCCGCCCGTAACGAAGGGGCCGTATCGAAAGGGGCCGGGGCAACCCGGCCCTTCTCGTCTCCGGGATCAGAATGGACCTCCCGACCCACCCAGCACCCTACCGGATCCGGACGCCGCGTCTCCTGCTGCGCTGTCCCGAAGTGGATGACATTCCGGCCGTCCACGAAGGCGTCCTGGAGACCGTCGACCTGCTCGCGCCTTGGATGCCGTGGGTCGAAGGCGAGCCGGTTCCCCTCTCCCAGCGCACCCGCGACATCGAGCGGCTGCGCGGCGGCTTCGAGCGGAACGAGGACTTCACGTACATGGTGTTCGACGCGGAAACCGACGAGTTTGTCGGCGGCATGGGTCTGCATCCTCGGGTGGGCGCGGCCGGCGTGGAGGTGGGCTACTGGGTCCGGACCCGGCGACAGGGGCACGGGCTCGCCGGTGAAGGCACCAGCGCGCTGATCCGCACCGCGTTCGAGCACCTGGGCGTAGATCGAGTGGAGATGCGCATCGAACCGGAAAACGGACCCAGCCACCGGGTCATGGAGAAGTTGGGAATCCGAAGGGAAGCGCTTCTTCGGCGCCGGTTCCTGCGGGGCGGGGAACTCCGCGACGTCCACGTGTTCACGATCTTTCGAAGTGAATTCGCGGGTTCACGCGCATCGGCCATCGAGGCACACTGCTTTGACGAGAAGGGAGCGCCGGTTCCCCCGCGATTCCGCGTTCAGCCGTAAGAGCCGCCGACCGAGACCTGGAGTTGCCGCATGCCCGCCGACTTCCGCGCCGCCACCTCAAGTTCGCACGCCAGCGGCGCTCGCGATGGATTCGAGAAACTCACGCCCGAGTTGCAGGCGGTGGCCAGCCAGCGGCTGACCACGGCCGCGATTGCGTACGGCGGCATCTGGCTGCTGCTCTTTCTTGGGAACTACATCCAGTTCATCGTGAAGACCGGGCAGTTCATCTTGCCGTCGAACGCGTGGGCGCTGCGCACGCTGGTCGCGATGCTGCTCTCGGCCGCGGTGATCCTGAAGACGCGCAAGGGGATCATTTCACCCCGCAACTTCGTTCGCGCGGCCGCCATGTTCCAGATTCTCGGGGCGTTGCTCATCGTCCAGGAGTTGTGGGGGTGGCAGAACGACCTGGCCGGCGATCTGCAACGGCTCGGAGTCACCCCCTCGGAGATCCACACATTCGTCGCCGGCTCGGCGAAGAACGCGGCCGCCGTGGAACTCGTTCACCCCAGGGTCCTGCTGCGGTACGACGGTGTCAACGCGGTCACGACCTGGCTGCTCCTGTTCCCTCTCATCGTTCCCATCACGCCGCGCCGGACGATGCTCCTGAGCTTCGTCTCCGCCTCGACCGTTCCCCTGGTGGCCGGCGGCTCGGTCCTCTACTTGGGTTCGCCGGAGATCGTGGCGCCGCTGGTGAGCCGCTATCTCTTCGACATGGTCCTCCCGGTCTACGTGGTCGCGATGGGCGCCGTGTTCGCATCGCACGTGGTGTTCGGGCTCACGCGGGACCTCTCCAAGGCGCGGGAGCTGGGCAGCTACCGACTGGTGGAGCTCATCGGCAAGGGAGGCATGGGCGAAGTGTGGAAGGCCGAGCATCGCCTGCTGGCGCGGCCCGCCGCGGTCAAGCTCATCCGCGAGTCGACCAACGGGAGCTCCTCGGACCACACGTCCGAGGCCAGTCGACGCTTCGAGCGGGAAGCACAGGCGACCGCGGTCCTTCAGTCGCCGCACACGATCCAGGTCTACGACTTCGGAACGGCCGCAGACGGCTCCTTCTACTACGTGATGGAGTACCTGGACGGCCTGGACCTGAAGACGCTGGTGCAGAAGTACGGCCCCCTGCCGGCGTCACGCGTGGTGCACATTCTCATCCAGGCGTGCCACTCCCTCTGGGATGCGCACGCCACCGGTCTCATTCACCGTGACATCAAGCCCGCCAACCTGTTCGTGGGCCGGCGCGGTCAGGACCACGACTTCGTCAAGGTGCTGGACTTCGGGCTGGTCAAGGACGTGGACGCCGCCGCCCACGACGCCACACAACTGACGATGGAGGGAATCGCCAGCGGAACGCCCGCGTTCATGGCGCCCGAGGCCGCCAGGGGATACCCCGCCGACGCGCGCGCCGATCTCTACGCGCTGGGCTGCGTGGCGTACTGGCTGCTGACCGGCCACCTCGTGTTCGAGGACCGCACGCCGGTGGCGATCCTGATGAAGCACGTGGGCGAAGCGCCGGTGCCTCCCTCCCAGCGCGCGGAACTCGACATCCCGCCGGCCCTGGATCAGCTTGTCCTGGACCTTCTGGCCAAGGCGCCGGACGATCGCCCCGCGTCCGCGGACGAGGTGCGACAGCGACTGCAGGCGATGCTCACGAAACACGACGTGCCCCCGTGGACGCGCGAGCAGGCGCAGCGCTGGTGGTCCGTTCACCTGCCCGACCGTTCGACCCCGGACGTCCTCCCCTCCCCTTCCTGAGGAGCGTCGCCATGCTGATTCGCGCCCTGGTGATCGTGGCCTGGCTGGGCTGGATCCCTTCCGCGCTGGCCGGCGAGGCGCGCGTGGTCCCGTCCAAGTCCCCCGTGACCCGGATCGCCCAGAGCCTGGGTCTGGCGTCGGAGACCCAATCCACGCAGGACTCCGTCCGCGTCATGACCAGCGTGACGAGCTATCCGGGCGACTCCATCGTTCTCATCGAGGGCGATGGTAGCCCGCGCGATCCGGACACGCAGCGCCGCCTGACGGACGCGCAGTTCGAAGCGCACCTGAACGGCATCCTGCGCGGGATCCACGATCGGTTCCCGGCGGAGACGGACACCGTGCACCTTCTCATCTACGTGCACGGCGGACTGAACACGTTTGACGGCGCGCTGGAGAAGGCGCGCGATCTGGCCGGCGAGTTGCGGAGCTCGGTGGGCTCTCCCTACTACCCGCTCGCCGTGGTGTGGTCCTCCAACCTGGCCACCGGCCTGAAGGACCAGGCGCTTCGCGATCGCCTGGAGGTCACGCCCAGGTGGTCGGAGAACTTCATCGGCACGCCGGTCTTTGCAGTGACCACGGTGGCGCGCGGCGTGGTCGGCTCGTTCGGAACCATGACCCGGCAGCTCCGGCAGGACCTGCGCACCACGTTTCCCGGCCGTTCGCGCGTGGACCGCTACACCACCGCGGTCTACGACTCGCTCGTCGCCCGGCAGCAGACGCATCTTCTGGCCGCGCACGGTGCCGGCACGGGCACCGGCAACGTGATCCGGGTTTCCTGGCCCCAGGACGACGACTTCGGGTTCTGGCGACGAACCGGTCGTTTCCTGCTCTACCTGAGGACGCTTCCGCTCACGTTCGGCACGTCGTGGGTGGTGGCCGAGCCCGGCAACGAGGCGTGGCACAGCATGCGCGGCCGCTCCCAGAACGTGTTCCGGCAACCGCGCGAGTTCCAGGCGCACGGCGGACGCGAGCTGCAGGCGCTGGAGGCGGATCCGGTCGGCTCCGGCGGACTCTCTCGCTACCTGGAGGGCCTGGCCCAGGGGCTCGATCTCTCGCGCACCCGCATCACGTTGGTGGGGCACAGCATGGGCACCATCATCCTCAACCGGATCCTGGAGCGGTGGCCGGACCTCCCGTACGAGCGGATCATCTACATGGCGGCGGCGTGCAGCGTTCGCGACTTCGAACAGTCGGCGATCCCCGTCCTCCAGTCCCACCCGGATCTGGAGTTCTACAACCTGAGCCTGGACCCGGGCAACGAGATGCGCGAGATCAACTTCGGCGACCTGCCACAACGCGGATCGCTCCTCACCTGGATCGACAACTTCTACACGCAACCGGAAACGTATCTCGACAACACGCTCGGCCGCTGGGAAGTGGCGCTGGCGGCGTCGCGCATCTTCCCGGACTCGGTGCGGGACCAGGTCAACCTCCGCGCATTCGGCGTGGGGCGGGTGGAGCCCACGCGGAGCGTGTCGCGATTCGCGGAGTACGAGCCGGGCGCGGTGGGCCCCCAGCGACACGGCGACTTCAGCGGCTACCGCTTCTGGGATCCCGAGTTCTACGAGCCCGAGATCGAGGACCCCACCACGATGCTCCCGCCGCGCCGCACCCGCAACGGTTCGGCGCAGAGCTG
>BQJX01000236.1 GCA_021604925.1 Gemmatimonadota bacterium | reverse complement strand
GAACGCCTCTCCGCGCGGGCCCTGTGGTCGCGGGGACATGCGCTGTCCGGAGTGCTGCGCACGCGCGAGGCCGCGGACTGCTACCAGTCCGCCGCCGGGATGTACCGCCAACTGGGCGAGCCGTTGCTGGCGGCCCGCGTGTCGATCGGCTGGGTGAACGCGCTCATGTACCTGGGCGAGTATCCGCAGGCGCTGGAGATCGGCGAGAAAGCGCGACGCGCCCTGCAACGCGCCGGCGACCACGGCGCGTGCGCCCGCCTCGACATGAACCTCGGCAACCTGCACTTCCGGGTGGAGCAGCCCCGCGAAGCGCTGTCCAAGTACGACCGCGCGCTTCGCGCCGCGCGCCGCCTCGACGACCCGGTCATGATCACGATCATCCAGTTCAACCGGGCGAACGCGCTCACCAACCTGGGCCGTCTGGATCGCGCGGAGGCGCTCTATCGCGACGTGCGGGAGGCGGCGTTGGCCGGCAAGGAAACCCGCACCGTCGGTTTCGTGGACTACAGCCTGGCGTACCTTCAGCTGTTGCGCGGCAACTACGGCCAGGCGTACCGCTCGTTCGACGACGCGCGCATCATCTTCGAACAGCTGGGTGACATCCACTACCTCACGCTGACGCACGCGGACCTCGCGGAACTCTTCATCGAGATGAACGCCTTCCGGCGGGCGAAGGAAGCGGCCCGCCGCGCGCGGACGCTGGCGGAGCGGCACGATATCCGGTTCGAGGCGGCGCGGTCCGCGCTGCTGCAGGCGATTGCGTCACTGGGACTGGGCGAGCTGGCCCAGGCCGACGCGTTCCTGGAGGACGCGCGACGCGCATTCCGCGGCGAAGGCAACGCCACGTCCGGATCGCTGGGCGCGGTGTACCGGGCCGAGCTGGAGGTGCGACGCGGGCAGGTGGATCAGGCGGCGGACCGGTTGACGCGGGCGGCCGAAGGGTTCGCGCAGGGAGGACATCGGCTGCGCGAGGCCACGGCCACGCTGCGACTGGCGGCGGTGGAGCTGGACCGCGGGCAGGCCGACCGCGCGGGCGACGCGTTGACCCGCGCCCGCAAGGCGTTGCGCCGCGCCCGGTCTCCCTGGCTGCTGGCGCGGGCCGATCATCTGGCGGGTTGTCTGGCGCTGGGTCGCAACGATGCGCCGTCCGCCGTGCGTCATCTGCGGCGGGCCGTGGACCGCATCGAGGCGATCCGCGGACGCATCGGCATCGACGAGTTCCGTATCAGCTTCACCGAGGACAAGGCGCCGGTGTACGCGGATCTGGTGCACGCGTTGCTTCTCCGGGGCGGGCGCCGATCCGTGGCGGATGCGTTCGAAGTGGTGGAGCGTTCGCGTTCGCGCGCGCTGGTGGACCTTCTCGCGGGACGGCTCGGTGAAGCCAAGGCGTCCGCCGACGAACGCACCGAAGGGCTGCTCACGCGACTGGAAAAGCTGCGCGGCGAAGTGAGCTGGCTGTCGGGGTTCGACCCGGGCGGCGAGGACCGCCGCGGCCGACGCAACGAGGCGCGATTGGAGCGGTGGGCCCCCGCCGTGCGTGCGCGCGAAGCGGAGATGGCGGATGTGGTGCAGCGGATCCACACGCGCGACGCGGCGCTGGGCGCGATCACGTGCGGGGAGACGGCCACCCTGCACGACGTGCGCGCGGACCTGGAGCCGGAGAGCACGCTGGTGGAGTACTACGTGAGCCGGCACGGCGCGATTGCGTTCGTGGTGGACGGCAGCGGCGCCCGGGTCGTGAACCTCCCGGTGGGCGAGGCGGACATCGTGCGGGACCTCACCACGCTTCGGTTCCATCTGGAGAAGTGGGGCTACGGGGACCAGTACGTCCGCGCTCGCGGCGAGTCGCTGCGGACGTCGCTGGACCACGTGCTGGCGCGGCTGCGCGAGCGGGTGTGGGATCCGCTGGAAGTGCGCACCGACCGGGTGGTGGTGGTGCCGCACGGGCCGTTGCACTCGCTGCCGTTTCCGGCGCTGGCCGACGCGGCGGGCGGACATCTCGTGGACCGACACACGTTCTCGGTGCTCCCGAGTGCCAGCGCGCGTCGCTACCTGGCGCCGCGCGCCGGGGCGTCTCCGGGGACAGCGCCCGCGCGCGTGCTGGCGGTGGGGGTCGGCGACGCGTCGATTCCGCACGTCGACCGGGAGGTGGCGCAGGTGCGATCCGGGTTCCGTCGCGGCCGGCTGCTGCGGGGCGCCCGGGCCACGCGGGCGCGGTTCCGCGCCGAGGCGCCCCACGCGGACGTGATCCACCTGGCCACGCACGGGGTCTTCCGGGAGGACGATCCGCACTTCTCGGCCCTTCGCCTGGCCGACGGCTGGATGAGTCTCTACGAGTTCTACGGAATGAAGCTCCGGGCGGACCTGGTGTGCGTGAGCGCCTGCCAGAGCGGACGGAGTTGGACCGGCGGCGGCGACGAGCTGGTGGGCCTGGCGCGCGGATTCCTGCACGCGGGCGCCGCGTCGCTGGTGGTCAGCCTGTGGCCGGTCCAGGACGAGTCCACCGCGCTGCTGATGAAGACGTTCTACGGGGACCTGAAGGAGGGACTTCCCATCGAGACGGCGCTGCGCAACGCCATGCGGGCCACGCGGTTGGAATGGCCCCATCCGTACCACTGGGCGCCGTTCGTCCTGATGGGACGGGGCGGGCCGCTGCACGCGGCCGAGCCAAGCGCGGGCAAACAACGTCGGCAATCGGCCCGGAAAATCGGATAGTATTTCTCCGGGTCCTCCGCGGGTCTGTGTTCTGGCTCGGCGGCCCCCGTCACGCAGGAGTCTGCACCATGACGCGATCACCTCAGAGAATCATCCCGTGGCTGGCCGCGCTGGTGGCCGTGCTGGCCGGGTGCGCCGAGCGTACCCTTTCCCCGACCGACTCCCAGGGACCGCAGCAGAGCTGGATTCCCGAGATGCGCCTCGGGGGCGAGCTGGAGGTGCCGGATCATCCCTACCACTACGGCCCCGCCGTGGACGAGCAGCTGATCGCCACCATTGCCGAGGGCTGGACCGCGGATTCGATCAACCAGGAGTGGGGCACCAGCACCCTGGCGGAGATTCCGGGCACGCAGTACGCGCTCCTGGCAACGCCGGGGTACGACTACGAGGACATCGCGGCCGAGCTTCTGGACTCCGGGGCCTGCGACGTCTGCCAGCCCAACTACTGGATGAACGCGCCCGAAGCGCAGCAGGGCAGCATTGCCTTCTACGAGGGAGACCTGGTCTCGGAAGATGTGGAGGATCAGGGCGCGCTGACGCGCATGCGACTCCCCGCCGCGCAGCGGGTTCTCTCCGGCGCGGGAACGCTGGTCGCCATTTTGGACACCGGGATCGATCCCACGCATCCCGATCTCGCCGGAGCCATCGCGCCGGGCGGCTGGGACTTTGTCGACGGCGACGCCGATCCCAGCGAGGAGATGGACGGCGAGGATCACGACTACGACGGGCTGATCGACGAAGCCGCGGGGCACGGCACGCACGTCGCCGGCATCGTGAACACGGTGGCCCCGGGGGCGCAGCTTCTGCCGCTGCGAGTCCTGGATGATGAGGGCCGCGGCACGGCGTTCGCGGTCGCGCAGGCCATCTTCCACGCCACGAACGCCGGCGCCGACGTGATCAACCTGAGTCTCGGCTTCGAGGGGCGCTCGCGGGCCGTGTCGTTCGCGATCGCACGCGCCCGGACGGCGGGCGTGGTGCTGGTGGGCTCGGCGGGGAACGGCGGCTATCGCACCGAGAACCACGTGCCGGCGTCCGCGCCCGCGGTCATCGGGGTGGCATCGGTGGACCCGTTCGATGACAAGTCCGCGTTCTCGAACTTCGGTGCGTACGTCGGAATCTCCGCGCCGGGTGAAGGCATCGTATCTACGTATCTGTTCCAGGGGTACGCGGTCTGGAGCGGCACGTCCATGTCAGCACCCTTCGTGTCCGGCGCGGTGGCGCTGGCGCTGGAGTCCGGCGAGGCTCCGGCGGATGTCGCCGAGGCGCTGCAGGCCGGCGCCGTTGAGTTGGACCACGCCGGCCAGCCGTACGAGGGATTGATGGGAGCAGGCCGCCTCGACTTTCGGTGGCTCGCACCGTCGATCGCCACGAACGACTGACGTCGTCGCCACCGGACACGCCCCCCTGCTCATCGCGCGAGCCGACGGACGTTGGCGCGCCCCCCAACGCAGGAGATCATCGTGTCCATTCGCCCCGTGCAACGGATCGTGAACGCGCAGCCCCACCTGGAGGGTGCGGGGGTCAAGCTCCACCGGGCGTTCGGATTCGGCGCCACCGAGGAGTTCGACCCGTTCCTTCTCTTGGACGACTTCCGCAACGAGACGCCGCAGGACTATCTGGCCGGGTTTCCGTGGCATCCGCATCGCGGGATCGAGACGATCACCTACGTGCTGGCGGGCACCGTGGACCACAAGGACAGTCTGGGCAACGCGGGCGCGCTGGGCGCCGGCGACGTGCAGTGGATGACGGCCGGCAGCGGCATCCTGCACCAGGAGATGCCCAAGGGAGACCCGCGCGGTCGCATGCACGGGTTCCAACTGTGGGCCAATCTCCCGTCCTCGCTCAAGATGACCTCGCCGCGGTACCAGGACATCACCGGTGGGGACATTCCCGTAGTGACGGAGGATGACGGCACGACCGTACGCGTGGTCTGCGGAGACTTCTGGGGGAAAAAGGGTCCGGTGGATGGCATCGCCGCGGACCCCCGCTACCTGGACGTGTACGTGCCGCCGGGAGTCCGGCGCACCTTGCCGGTGCCCACGTCGCGTCACGCGTTCGCGTACATCTTCGAGGGATCCGGGACCTTCCGCGACGCGTCGCAGCCGCGCGCCATCAAGACGGAAGACGCCACGGCGCACGATGAGTTCCTGCCGCCGGAAGCCTGGAACCGCTCACTGGTTCTCTTTGATCGGGGAGACGAGGTGGTGGTGAACGCGGGGCCGGAGGGCATTCGCTTCCTGCTGGTTTCCGGCAAGCCGCTGGAGGAGCCCGTGGCCTGGCGCGGACCCATCGTGATGAACACGGACGAGGAACTGCAGCAGGCCTGGCGGGACCTGAAGGACGGGACGTTCATCCAGGCTCGCTGAGCGATCGGTGCGGGCGGCGGCTTCGGCCGCGGCCCGGCACGCGCCGGTCTCCGCCCGCCGCCGACCCGCACGCGCACCGAACGTGCGCCGCCAACCCGCGCGCCGAAGGCGGAGCTCGTGATACAGTTCGCGCCGAACCGGAGGCACGCATGCGGATTCTTGTGATCGGCGGTACCCAGTTTGTCGGGCGGCACTTCGTGGAGGCGGCGCGCGAACGCCACGAGCTCACCCTCTTCCATCGCGGCAAGACCAACCGCGGCCTGTTCGACGGCGTTCCCGAAATCCTGGGCGACCGCGACGGCGGGCTGAGTGCGCTGGGCGACCACGAGTGGGACGTGGTGGTGGACATGTGCGGCTATGTTCCGCGGCTCGTGCGGGACTCGGCGGA
>BQJX01000235.1 GCA_021604925.1 Gemmatimonadota bacterium | reverse complement strand
CGGATGCCGCGATCGCAACTCCTCGGCCAGCGCGATGCCGGGATAGATGTGTCCCCCGGTCCCCGAGGCCGCGATCAACACCTGGCGCATCCGGGCCGCCTAGACCACGACGCGGCGTTGCTTCCCGCTCGACCGCGATGCGATCGACAGCAGGATCCCGATCCCTCCCAGGTTCACGAGCATGGCCGAGCCGCCGTAGCTCAGGAACGGCAACGGAAGCCCCGTGGTGGGAGCCAGTCCCAGCACGACCGCCATGTTCAGGAACGCCACCACTCCGATCATGGCGGTGATCCCGATCGCGAGGTAGCGGCCGAACAGGTCCTTGGCCCGGCGCGAGATGACGATCCCCCGCCAGAGCACCACGCCAAAGAGCACCATGACGCCCAGCGTTCCGAGCAGCCCGAACTCTTCGCCCAGCACGGCGAACACGAAGTCGGTATGGCAGTCCGGCAGGAAGAACTCCGACTGGCGACTACTGCCCGGCCCGAGCCCGAAGAAACCGCCCGAGCCCAGCGCCACCAGCGACTGGTGCAGCTGGAACCCCGCCCCGTGAGGATCCGCCCCGGGATCCAGGTACGTGTTGAGCCGCGCCATCACGTGCGGCTTCTGCACCGCCACGAGTCCGATCGCGGGCACCACGCCCATGCCGGAACCCGCCAGATGCGCGAGACGCGCCCCCCCGAGGAAGACCATGATCACGGTGATGAGCGTGAGGGACAGCACATTCCCGAAGTTCGGCTGCAGCATCAGGAACACCGCGAAGATCCCCAGGACGGTCAGCACCCGCCCGAAGCCACGCTTGTAGTCGCGGATCCGCCCCTCGCCCTGCGCCAGGATCGACGCCACGTAGATCACCAACGCCAGCTTCGCGATCTCGGCCGGCTGAATCACCATGAATCCCACGCGCAACCAGCG
Source organism: Gemmatimonadota bacterium (assembly GCA_021604925.1). Lineage (GTDB taxonomy): Bacteria > ARS69 > ARS69 > ARS69 > ARS69 > BQJX01. Next base: position 4,577 of record BQJX01000235.1, on the reverse strand, counting down.
CGTGGCGCCCTTCACGGTGACCGCCCACGGAAAGTCCGGCACGAGAGTCAGCGCCAGCAGCACCATTGCGCCGCACACGATCGGCGGCACGAGCTTGCGACGCAGAACCAGCTTGTAATCGATACGGGAGCAGACGAGCAGAAGGATCAGTCCGAACAGGACCTTGGAGAGATGGTTCACGAACATGTGTGTACTGGAGCCATAGAACTCCGTCGACACCGAGGTGCTCGACGAGAATACCGTTGCACTTCCCAGACCCAGAAGCACGAGCACGGTGAGGAGAAGGATGCGGTCGCCCCGCCCTTCCCGAGTGTTCATGCGTCTCCCCCCTTCGATGAAAGTGAATCCTTCCGATGAATCCTGCGGACAAGCTCGCGGAACGTGTCCCCGCGGTGAACGTAGTTGTCGAACTGGTCAAAACTGGCGCACCCCGGCGAGAACAGCACGCGCTGTCCGGGCCGAACCCGCTCGTGCGCCACGCGCACCGCGGTCCCCAGATCGCCCACGATCTCGGTGCGAGTGGCCGATCGCCAGGCTGCGGCCATTTCGGCGGCGCCCTCTCCGATCAGCAGCACCTCGGTCGTGCCGCGCTCCACCGCGTCACGGATGGCGCGGAAGTCGCAGCCCTTCGTCACGCCGCCGGCAATCAGCAGCGTATCCAGATCGGGATCCAGCGCCTTCTCCAGCGACCCCGGATTCGTGCTCTTGGAGTCGTTGATCCAGTGGACGCCGGACGCGTGCTCCACGATCTCCATCCGATGCGGCAGGCCCCGGAAACTCCGGGCGCCGTTGCGAATCGCGTCGTCGTCCAGACCGATGAGTCGCGCGCACAGCGCCGCCGCCAGCAGGTTCTCACGGTTGTGCCGACCGGGCAGCGACCACTCGGACAGCGCCAGCACCGGCTCCGGATCCCCGTCCAGACGTAAGGTCAGACGCTCGTCGCGGATGAACGCGCCGCGGTCGGGCGCGGGCGACTCCCGGAACCCGAAGACCTCTCCGGGAAGATCCCGGAAGCGGGCCGTCACTTCGGGGTCCACCAGATTGAGCACCGCCGCGTCCTGCGGCTCCTGGCGCTCGAACAGCTTTCGCTTGGCCGCGGCGTAGTGCTCAAAGTCCGGATGCCAGTCCAGATGGTCCGTCGTGAGATTGAGAATGGCGCCCACATGCGGCCGGAAGTCCTCGCACAGGAACAGCTGGAAACTCGAGACCTCCAGCACGATCAGCTCCGGCGGTGCGTCCACGGCGCTGGACAGCGGCGTGCCCACGTTCCCGGCCACCAGCGTGGACCGGCCCGCGGCTCTCCCCATGGCGCCCAGCAGTTCCGTCGTGGTCGTCTTGCCGTTGGTTCCCGTGATCGCCACGGTGGGCGCGTCCGTGAACCACCAGCCCAGCTCCAGCTCGCTCCGAACCGGAATGCCGCGGTCCAGCGCCGCCCTCAGCAGCGGATTGGCCGGCGGCACGCCCGGGCTCACGACCACCAGATCCGCGCCCTGCAGCACGCCCGGATCCGCCCCGCCCAGCCACGCCACGCCTCCCGGAACGTCGGCGGCGGACAGCCCCAGATCGTCCAGCGGCGACGAGTCCGACACGCGCACCTTGGCTCCCACTTCCTGCAGCAGCGCGGCCGCGGCGCGACCGCTCCGCCGGAACCCCAGCACCACCACGGTGGTGCCCTCCAGGAACGGCCCTCTGGTATTCGTGCGTTGAGCCGTCAAGGTGGTCCCCTTGGTCATCGGATCTTCAGGGTCGAGAGAGACAGCAAGGCGAAGAGCCCCGCGATGATCCAGAAGCGGACCACCACCTTGCTCTCCGCCCAGCCCAGCAGTTCAAAGTGATGGTGGATCGGCGCCATCCGGAAGATGCGCCTCCCGGTCAGACGGAACGACGCCACCTGCAGGATCACGGAGAGCGCCTCCGCCACGAACACGCCGCCCACGATCGCGAAGATGATCTCCATCTTCAACAGGATCGCCACGATGCCGAGCGCGCCGCCGAGCGACAGCGAGCCGGTGTCGCCCATGAACACTTCGGCGGGGTGCGCGTTGTACCAGAGAAAGCCGAGAGCCGCTCCGAAGATCGACGAGCAGAAGATGGCCAGTTGCCCGGCCCCCGGCAGATAGAGGATCTGCAGATACTCGGCAAAGCGCGAGTGGCCCGACAGATACGAGAGCACCGCGAACGCGACCGCGGCAAAGACGATCACGCCGATCGCCAGCCCGTCCAGCCCGTCGGTGAGATTCACCGCGTTCGACGCGCCGGTCAGCACGAACACGACGAACGGGATGTAGAGCCACCCGAGATCGAGCATGCGCTCCTTCAGGAACGGCACCGTGGTGGCCGTCGCGGACTCCCGCGGGACGAGCTGCAGCACCGTGAACCCCACGACCAGACCGATGACCACCTGCCCCACGATCTTGGCGCGGCCCACAAGACCGCGGTTCTGCTTGCGCACGACCTGCAGGTAGTCGTCCAGGAATCCGATGGCACCCAACGCCAACGTGACGCCCAGCGCCATCCGAACCTCGGCGTTGGACAAGTCCGCCCACAGCAAGGTGGAGAAGGTGATGGCCGCCAGGATCAGCAGGCCGCCCATGGTGGGAGTCCCGGTCTTGCTCTGATGCGAATCGGGCCCCTCGTTGCGGACGTGCTTGACCACTCCGCGGGCCCGGAGCTGGGCGATGGCCCAGGGGCCGAGCAGCAGCGACAGCAGGAACGCGGTGATGGCGGCGTAGGCGGAGCGGAAGGTGATGTAGCGGAAGACGTTGAAGATGGAATACTGCTCGTGCAGGCCGTACAGGAAGTCAGCCAGCATCGGGGGCCTCCCGGGCGAGCACCGCATCCACGACGCGCTCCATCCGCATCCCGCGACTGCCCTTGACCAGCAGGGCGTCCCCCGCGCGCAACCAGGCACAGAAGAACGGGGCGGCTTCCTCGGGGCTCTTCGTCCACCGGCAGCGGTCACCCACCACCTGCGAACATACCTCGGAAGCCGCCCGACTCTCGGGTCCGCAGAACACCACCAGGTCCGGTTCCAACGCCGCCACTTCCCGACCCAGCTCCTCGTGCAGCGCGCGCGAGTCGGGACCGAGTTCCAGCATGTCGCCCAGCGCCAGCGCGCGGCGGCCATGCACGGAGTGCGAAGCGAACCAGCGCAGCGCCGCCGACATCGACGTGGGGTTGGCGTTGTACGTGTCGTCCGCCACCAGCACGCCGGCGTGGTGCCGCAGCACCAGCCGCCCGGCCACGGGCCGGAACGAGCGCAACGCGTCCAGCGCCTCGCCCGCCGCGACTCCCGCGGAGTGGGCCAACGCCACCGCGAACAGCGCGTTCTTGACCTGATGCTCGCCCGGGACCGGCAAGAGGCCCCTCGTTCCGTCGTCCAAACGGAACTCGGTGCCCTCGCCGGTCGCGCGGACGTCCGTCGCCTGCCAGTCGTTGTCCGGGCCGAAGCCCACCTTCACGATGGAACCGATCTCGCGGGCCGCGTGGACCAGCTGCGCGTCGTCTCCGTCCACGACCCGGCAGCCGTCCGCCGGAACGGCCCGCAGCAGATCCAGCTTTTCGCGACGGATGTCGCCGATCCCGCCGAACCCCTGGAGGTGCGCCGCGGACACGTTGGTCACCGCCGCGGCCGTGGGGGCCACCATGCGCGCGAGTCGGGCGATCTCCCCCGGCTCGGACGCGCCCACCTCCAGCACGGTCAGATCGGGCTCCTCCCCGGCCTCGAGGAGGGTGCGAGCGAGCCCGACCACCGTGTTGAAGTTCCCGGGCGAGCGCAGCACACGGCCTTTCCCGTGCAGCACATGCGCCAACATCTCCTTAGCGGTGGTTTTGCCCACCGACCCGGTAATCGCAAAGACGGGACCTCTCCAGTCCCGCCGACGGCGCGCCGCGAGATCCGCGAGCGCCTGTAGCGGATCCTCCACGCGCAGGGCCGCACTGCCGGCGGGGACCGCGCCCCGCCAGTCGTTCGGCACCACCACTACGGAACAGCCGGACCCGAAGGCGACGGGGACGTAGGCGCTGCCGCGTTGCTTCTCTCCGTCGAGAGCGAAGAACGCGGCGCCTTTCCCGGCTTCCCGGCTGTCCGTGGTAACGGTGACGAAGGTGGCCTGCGGGTCTCCCTCCAACGTGGCTCCGAGCCACTGGGCGACTACGCTCGCCGTCCACTGAGTCACGACATCCTCCGCGATCACTGCGCGCCCCCGTCCTGCTGGCGAGCGAGGCGGGCCAGGATCTCCCGTTCGGGAAAGTCGTGCCGGGTGCCGGCGATGTCCTGATAGGTCTCGTGCCCCTTGCCCAGCGCCAGCACCACGTCGCCCGCGCGAGCGGAAGCCACGGCGGACTGCAGCGCCGCCTCGCGGTCCAGGATCACGTCCACCCCGCTCGGGTCGGGCACGTCGCGCAGCATGGCGCGGATGATCTCCTGCGGATCCTCATGACGCGGATTGTCCGAGGTGAAGATGGCCCGGTCGGCGGCTTCGGCCGCCCGGCGTCCCATGCCCGGCCGCTTGTCGCGATCCCGGTCCCCGCCGCAGCCCAGCACCACGATCAGCCGTCCCGACGTGATGTGTCGC
>BQJX01000234.1 GCA_021604925.1 Gemmatimonadota bacterium | reverse complement strand
ATCCTGGACGATGCGTCCCGCTCCGGCCTGGCCGCCGTGTCCGCGGACACCTTGGAACGCGGCTCGGCCTCGGTGGGCTTTCCGGACTTTGCCCGCCAGTTCGAGAGCATCGGCAGCGACTTCTCGCTCGCCGCCGGCGCGGAACTCGTCCACGGGAACTCCACGTTCCTCACGCGGCACCTGGAGACCGGACTCGGGTTCATCGCCGACCTGCTGGAGGACCCCGGGTACCGCGAGTCCGATCTGGAAGTGGTGCGCACGCTGGCGCTCAACGACCTGGCCGCCCGCGAGGACGACCTGGACGATCTGGTGGACGACCTCTTCTTCACGGCGGTCGCCCAGGGCCATCCGTACTCGTCGCTGGCGCACGGAACCCGGCCCGGCCTGGAGGCGATCACGCGGGATGATCTGCTCGGTCGTCACGCGGAGGCGTTTCGTCCGGACCGGGCGCACCTGGCCATCGTGGGCGACTTTGACGACTCGGTCGTGGAGCGCCTGTTGATGGAGCGTTTCGGGCGGATGCCGCGCCCACAGACCCAGCCGGTCGTCGTGCCGCCCCTTGATCGCGAACGGAAGGAGCGATCGCTGGTGCTCACCCGCACGGACAAGGCCCAGGCCAAGATCGTGTTCGGCGGTCCCGGCTGGTCGGCCACCGATCCGGATCGATTGGCGGGCGTGGCCATGAATCATGTGCTGGGCGGGAGTTCGATTCGGTCGCGCCTAGGCGATGAGATCCGCGACCGGCAAGGGCTGGCGTACTCCGTGTCGAGTCGCAACTACGAACGATCCGCGGGAGGCTACTTCCTGGTGCACATGGGCACGCGGCCCGAGAACGTGCGGAAAGCCGTCGACGCGATTCGCCGGGAACTCGATCGGATGGCGAGTGGCGTGACGGACTCGGAACTGGACGAAGCCAAGGCGTATCTCACCGGGTCGTTCCCGCTGCGCTTCACGACCTACGGTCGACTGGCGCGCCACTGGACGCGGAGTTCGTTCTACGGCCTTCCCGAGGACAGCCTGGACACGTACGTGGACCGAGTGCGCGCCCTGACCGCGGACGACGTGCGGCAGGTGGCGGCCCGACTGGTGGGGGCGGCGGGAACACTCGCCGTGGCCGGGCCGGTGGGTCAGGATCTGGAACCCGTGAGCGGCTGATGCCATGAAGGATCGCCCGAGCGAACTGCCGGAGATGGGGCTGTTCGAGCATCTGGCGGAGCTCCGTGCCGTGCTGCTGCAGTCGTTGGTCGCGGCGATCCTGGCGTCCGCGGCGGCGTGGTTCGTCTCGGAGCGCGCGGTGGACGTGCTCATCCGTCCCGCCGCCGCCGCCGTGGGCGACCTGAAGTTCATCTCTCCGACCGGGGCGTTCCTGCTCCGCTTCAAGACCTCGGTGGGGCTGGGGCTCTTTGCGGCCGCGCCGTTCATCATGTGGCGGCTGTGGAGCTTTGTCGTTCCCGGCCTGTTGCGACAGGAACGCAAGGTCCTACTCCCCGTGATCTTCGTGTCCATCGTTCTGTTCTACGGGGGCTCCGCGTTCTCGTACCTCGTGATCCTGCCGGTGTCGTTGCAGTTCCTGGTCGGGTTCGGAACGGATCTGCTGCAACCCATGATCACGGCGGAGCACTACTTCGACTTCGCGCTGCGAATCACGCTGGCGTTCGGAATCGTGTTCCAGTTCCCGCTGATCAGCACGCTGCTCACGTACTGGGGGATCCTGCCGCCGGACTTCCTGAAGCGGTACTGGCGCTATGGCGTGGTGCTCGTCTTCGTGCTGTCGGCAATCCTCACGCCGCCGGATCTGGCGTCCCAACTGCTCATGGCCGGCCCCGTGCTTGCGCTTTACTTCGTGTCGCTGGGTCTGGCGCAGCTGATTGGCCGCACGCGCCGGAAGAAGAAGGAAGACCCCGAGTCGGCCGAGTAGCGTCGCCTACCGGTCCACGTACCCGAGGCTCTCGAGCGCTTCGCGCGTTTCGGCGTCGAGCCCCCCGCGCTCGTGGTCCACGGTGAGCGCGGCCCCCGGTGGGAGTGTCCTCAGGTCGAGTTGGAGATCCTCCAGCATGATCTCGTGTTCGCGCAGTTCCCGGTCGGCCAGGTTCGTCGTCTCGCCGGGATCGGCCACAAGGTCGTACGCCTCGCGGCCCTGGCGACGCCCCGCCCAGATCACCTTGGCCGCTCCCGTTCGCAGCGCGTAGATCGACGGCGACTTGTCGCGCGACGGATGGGACTCCAGCACGAAGTGCAGCGCGTCGCCCTCGCGCGGCGGTTCGGCCGGCAGATCGCGCCCTTCCATGGGGAGTTCGGGTTCGATGCCGGCCAGTCCCAGCAGGGTGGGGGCCACGTCGAGCGTGCGCGCGGCGTCCGGGATCAGTCGCGACGTCCGCTGCGGGAGTCCCGGCCCCGCGAGCAGGAACGGGACGCGCACCGCGGTCTCGTGCAGAAGAATGTCGTGCCCGAAGTAGCGCTGGTGCTCGTAGAGCCCCTCGCCGTGGTCGGCGGTGACCAGCGCCACCGTGGCCGGATGCGTCCGGGCGACGAACTGCAGCACCCGCCCCACCTGGAGATCCAGGAAGGACACCTCGCCCGCGTACTGTGCCGCCAGGAAGCGGATGTCGGCGGGGTCCGCGGCGGGGTCCTGCCGCAGATCGTCCTGCACGGCGTGCGTGGACGGGTCCAGATCTCCCCGGTAGTCACGGTTGTAGAGAGCGTTCCAGGGGGCCGGCGGCAGGTACGGAAGATGCGCATCGAAGAAGTGGACCCAGAGCAGCGAGCCCGGGCCGCCGTGTCCGTCGAGCCATTGAATCGCGCGCTCGGCCGTGAGTGCGCCCTCGCCGCTGGCCGGTCGATCGGCGGGTTCCACCACGTCGTAGGAGTCAAAACCGCGATCCAGCCCGAAGTCGGGGCCCAGGACGACCTTGCTGGATACCACCGCGCCCGTCCGCCAGCCGTGCTCCTGCAGCACGGTCGCCAGCGTCGGCACCGCCGGATCCAGTCGCATCCGGTTCTTGAGGACGCGGTGGGCCCGCGGCGGGAGACCCGTGAGGATCGTGGCGTGCGAGGGCGTGGTCAGGGGAATGGCCGTGGTGGCGTCCGGCCACTGCACCCCGCGGCGCTCCAGGCGATCGAGATGCGGCGTGCGTACGTCCGGATGACCGGCACAGCCCAGATGGTCCTGCCGGAACGTATCCAGCGTGACGAGCAGCAGCCCGGGAGCGGACGGCACGGGCTCGCGGCCGCCCAGGCATCCGGGCATTGCCACGCAGCCCAGCAGGGCGGCGAACCGTAGCGCCGATCGAAGACGAGCCGGTCCCACGTGTGGTTTCTCCCGTGGGGGCTGGGGGCCGAGGCCGCGGCGAAAACGGGCGTTCGGGTCCGCTCCGCGACGGCCATCGACGGTAGCACGCCCCCGGACCGCCGACAAGATCGCGCAGCCGGATCGAGGCGGCTAACCCAATGATGGCGCAGCAGTTCTCGGCCCCGAATCGGGTCGCGGCGTTGACGACCCGGGGTGGGGGTTGATACTTTGGAACGGTTCCACTAACCTCTCCGGGTTCCGGCCCGACCAGCAGTCGACCCTTCCGCGGGAGCATCGTTCATGCCCGACTCCCTGGCGCGTGCCGCCTCTGCGCACCGGTCCACGATGACGTTGCCCGAGGTGTTCGCGCTCGTGAACGGCGAGCTGGAGCAGGTGGAGGAGCGCCTCTCCTCGGTCGAGCGTCCGGACGTCCCCATGACCGCTGAGATCATGGACCACGTTCTCGCCCTGCGCGGCAAGCGGGTGCGCCCGCTGCTCCTCATCCTGGTGTCCCGCCTCGGGAAGCCCAAGGCCGAAGAGGTGCTCTGGGCCTCCACCGTGATCGAGCTCGTCCACACCGCCACGCTCCTCCACGACGACTGCCTGGACGGCACCGAGATCCGTCGCGGATTCCCCACCGTGAACCATCAGTGGGGCCAGCAGGCGGCCATCCTCATGGGCGACTACCTGTTCACCAAGGCGTTCGACCTGCTCTGCGAGCACCGTCTGCACCACGCGTTGCACCTGCTGGTGCACCACGTGCACCGGATGACGTGCGGAATGAACCGCGAGTACGCCGGTCGCTACCGCACGGACGCGGTAGAGGCGGACTGCCTCCGCGTGATCGACGAGAAGACCGGCGCCCTGTTCGTGTCCTCCTGCGAGATCGGCGCGGTCCTGGGCGGGCTGTCCGAGCCGCACGCCCGTGGGATCTCGGCGTTCGGGCGCGACCTGGGCTACGCGTTCCAGATCATCGACGACATCTTCGACTTCACCGGGGATCCCACCGAGATCGGCAAGCCGGTGGGTACGGATTTCCGGCTCGGGTTCGCCACGCTGCCGCTTCTCTATTCGCTGGCCGACGGCGACCCGGAGCGCGCCAAGGACGTGACGGAGTGCTTCCAGCGCGGCAACGCGACCGAAGAGGAGTGGGCCATGGCCCGCGACTTTGTCGTGTCCAGCGGCGGGATCGAGCGCGCGCGCGAAGCGGCCCTGAACCACGCATACGCGGCTCGCGATCGCCTCCTGGCGTTCAATGGTCACGAAGGCGTTGCCCCGCTCCTGGCAACCGTGGAGTACATGATCTCCCGGGGTCGCTGAGTTGCGATCCGGCCCGCCCGTCTCGCGGGTGCGCGTGCTTCCGTACTTCGCCCTCCTCGCTTCCGTCCTCGGATGCACGGACGCCACCGACCGGACGAACGGGTTCTCCCGCGCGGGCAACGTGATGGGGACCGTGGCCGAGTTGAAGGCGCTGCCCCGTTCGCCGGGTGTCGGCACCCGGGCCGCCGCCGAAGCCGCGCTGGACGAGGCGTTCGGGGTGCTGGAGCGCGTCGAGGAGCGCACCACGAGCTACCACGAGACCAGCGACGTCTCCCGACTGCAACGTTCCGAGACGCCGTTCGTGGTGTCCGACGACACGGACGCCACGCTGCGACTGGCGCTGGAGGTGGCCGCCGCTACCGACGGAGCGTTCGATCCCACCATGGGCGCGCTCATGCGCGCGTGGGGCTTCCCCGAGGCGCCGGCGGTTCCCGACTCCGCGCGGGTGCGGGCGGCGCGATCGCGCGTGTCCGCCGATCGACTGCGTCCCGAGGGTGATGGCGCGTGGATCGTGGAGCCGGCCACGGAGCTGGACCTCGGCGGCATTGCGAAGGGCTGGGCCGTGGACCGCGCCGCGGATCTGCTGGAGAAGCGGGTGGGCCCCTGTCTGGTGAACGTGGGCGGCGATCTGGCCGTGCGCGGCAGCAAACCCGGGGGAGAGCCCTGGCGCATCGGCGTGCAGGACCCCCGGGATCCGTCGCGCCTCTTCGTCACGTTGCGACTGTCCGGGAAACGCGCCGTGGCCACGTCCGGCGACTACCAGCGCTACGTGGAGGTGGATGGCGTGCGCTACCACCATCTGCTGGATCCGCGGACCGGATGGCCGGCGCGCGGCGTGAACAGCGTGACGGTGGTGGGCCCGTCGTGCGCGGTTGCGGATGCGTGGGCCACGGCGGTCTTCGTGATGGGCCCGGTGGCGGGCCTCGC
>BQJX01000233.1 GCA_021604925.1 Gemmatimonadota bacterium | reverse complement strand
CCGGTGGGGCGGAGAATGCGCAGCCCGGCAAGGTCGTCCGGGGTTGCGCGAGCGGCGGCGGTCGCTGCCGGGAACGTCGCGAGGATTTGCCAATCCAGATCGGCTTCTCCCTCGTTGGCGATGGCCAACGTGTGCGTCCGGACCTCGCGCGAGAAGAGATCCTCGGAAAGCGTGAGAGGCAAGACCACCAGCTCGGGTGGCGCGAGCCCGATTCCGGTCACGCGGACGGACCGGTTCGGTTCCTTCGGGTCGTTCGAGATCACGACGATGTCGCCGGAGTTCAGGCCCAGGCTTTGCGGCTCAAACCGGACCGACACGTCTCGCCACTTGCCCGGACGAAGGTCGAACGCCGCGTCGACCTGGAAGGCGGCGTGGGTCGCCCGGATCTCGGAGACGCTCAGGATGGCATCGCCCACGTTCGAGACTCGGAACGTTCGCGATTCACTTCGCCCCAGGGCCAGCTTGGAGAAGGAGAGAGCGGCCGGCTCCACCGAAACGGCGGGGTCGCCCGGGACGCGCAGCGTGATGTGCGCCGGGACCCGGGGCCGCAGCGGATCGTTGCTCTCCACCACCAGGTCTACCTGGTAGTCGCCCCCGAAGATCGGGCTTGTGTCGAACTCCAGGGTGAGTTCCTGGCACTGACCGGCCGCGATGGATCCTGTGCGGGGAGACACGTGAATCCAAGGTGCGCCGCGTCCGAACTCGACCGCCAGGTCGTTGTGCGCATAGTCGGATTGGAAGGCCACCAGAAGGCCATCGTCGCGAGTGCCGTTCTGAATGCCAACCGATGCCCGGAGGACCGCGCTCGCCATGTCCAGGTACTGGTACGCGAAGCGACCATCCGGATACAGGATGACCTGGAACGTGAACGTCCCCCCGGTCGCCAGTCGTGACATCTCATGGAACTGAACGACGAAGCGTTCGTCGTTCCCATGGTGAAGGATCTCGCCACCGGTCAGGTCGTCCCAGTACGCGGCCATCAGGTGCGGGGGAGCGTCCGCGGAGGGCAGCGGGCGGCTTTCCGGCGAAGGCTCGTCCGCGGAGAAGCTGACCCAGCCATTGCTGGAGATCCGAAGCGCGGAGAACGACTCGTCATAGAACGGGAAATCAAACGGAAGCGGGATGAAATCGGACAGCGACTCGTCCCCCGCAGGGGCCATCGCCGTGGCGATTCCCGTAAGGTCGATCCAGTCGAAGTCCGGGCCGCCGGGCGTGTCGCTGTCTGCCCAGGCATAGCCATGCGCGTCCGGTCCGCCGGACCCGACCAACGGACCCGCCACCGGCTCCAGGGATGCGTTGTCCGCGTCGCGGGAGCGGTCGGGGTCCACATGGGCGATCCGAACCCGGAACTCGAGGGGATCCGCACCGCCCCCCGGCGGCGCCTCGCGATCGTTGCAGATCGACACCGTTCTCTTGTGGGTGGTCCCGATCGGAAGCGTCTGGATCGTGTGAACCGGTTCCACGGAGATGGACGGGGCGGAGATCCCGGTTCCGCGAACGGCGATCGTGTGGGGAGACCCATGGGCGTTGTGCGTCCAAGCGAACGAGGCGAAGTGCTCTCCGGCGAGAGTGGGAGCAAACGCGAGTTCCAGATCCGCGTGCGCCCCCGGAGCCACGGTGATGCTGGCCGGGTGCCACGAGAACGGCCCGTCCGTGGGTCGGTCCACCGAAGCGGTCAGAGGGAGATCTCCCGGATTGTCGATGCGAACGGTTGCGGATCTCCGGACGCCCAGCGACACGGTACCCAGGGACACCGAGTCGGTATCGGACGTGAATCGCGCCCCGGGAACCACGGTCAGCGGGGCGTCGATCGCCACGGGCGGAAGGCCGGGCACGTTGTGTTCCACGAGCACGGTCCCGGGCCAGGTCCCGGGCGCGAGGTTTCGCGGGTTCCACGTGAGCGAAACGCTGTCTACCTCTCCGGCCGGCAACACGCCGCTCTCGGGCGTCGCCGACAGCCACTGGCCGGCAAGCCAGTCGAACACCTGGTTCGCGAACCGGCGGTTTTGCGATCCAAGGTCGAGAACCGTGTCGGAGAACATGATCGTGCCGAACGAGACCACTCGAGCCCGCCCCTGCTCCGTGACCGTTCCCATCGGACGCAGTTCGGGGTCCGTGAGCAGGGTCTGCACGCCGGGGGCATCCGGGCGGAGCCACGCGCGGGACGTGAACTTCCAGTCGAGGTGTTCAATGCCGCGTGTCGTTGGATGCGGAAAAATGGTGCCCGTCTCGCTCTCGACGGCGTCCGTTTCCTTGACCGCCACGCCGGCGTCGATCGCGGACAGAACCACGTTCTGCGACGACGCGTTCAGGCCCTCCACGATTATCGCGCCGCCGTTCCGTACCCATTCGCCCAGCACCTCCGCTTCGGACGGAGACCAGGCCAACCGACAGTAGATCCATGCGATGTCCGCGTCGGCCAGCATGGCGGGAGTGATCGGTTCGGTCGCTTCCGTGATCACGGCGCCGCGGGCGGTCAGGTCCTCGGCGACCGTCGAGAACCAGAAGAGTTCGGAGCCGTGGAGCCGATCAAAGAGAATCCGAACCCCGGTCAGATCGTCGAACTCCGCGGTGATCGCGGGAATGGTGGACGTGCCGCCGGCGTCACGCAGCTCCACGGTGCGGGCCGGGAGTGTCCACGCTCGGCGCCCCGCGCTCCGGGGCGTGTTCACGTTCGCCTTCCACTCCAGCGGCGAGTCCCCCGGATTCGAGATGGCCAGCACATCCGAGAACATGTCTCCCGAAACCAGGGTTACAGGAAGCGCGTCCGGTTGGACCAGGATGCTCGGGGTCCCGTCCGAGGTGCCGGAGAGGCTCGCCGTTCCTTGCGGCTGGCCGGGGTCGTTGGTCGTCAGGGTGGCGGTGCCCTGAAACGACCCCGCTGCGGGCGGCGAGAACGTGACGGTGACCGAGTCCACGGACCCGGGTTCAATCTCCAGCGGCGAGGACGAGATGGAGAACGTCGGCGCATCTACATTCAGATCCTCAACCACAAGCGTTCGGTTTCCGCGGTTGCCGATCACGAGGGGCAACGAGGCCTGAGCACCCGCGACCGTCTCGGGAAACGAGAGAACCGTGGTTTCCAGGTCCAGACGCGCGGCCGGCGTCACCTGCAGCAGAACGGACGCCGTGGGGAACGGAACGCCACTGTCGTTGTGTTGGAGCGTGAGCGCGCCCGAGTAGTCTGCGTTCGAGAGGCCGTCGGCGCTGATGTTCAAGGTCAGGTCGACCGACCCGCCCGCGGGCACGGAACCACGTGTCGGCGAGACCGAGAGCCACCGGCCACCCCCGAGCCACTGGGACACCCGCGCTCCGAACTCGCGGTTGTCCGCAAAGCCGATGTAGGCATCGAGGAACATGCCGCGGGCCAACACGAGAAGCTGGCCCTGACCGACGTCGGCAACGGCACCCGCGGGCTCCCCGTTGGGGTCCCGGAAGAGGACGGTGACCGCGGGATCGTCCACGACGAGGTATGTGTGGGTGCTGGCAAGATACAGATCCAGTTCCCCGAGGGTCAGTTCGTGGTCGCCGTCGGTCGTGATGTAGTCCCTCGTCGGGCTGCCGACCACCACGTAGTCGATTCCAACCCCCAGCGCGTTGAGGATCGGCACCATGTCGTTGTCGTGTTCTTCGATTACCAGGCGACCGCCGTTGCGTACCCACCGGGCCACGGGCTCGGCGGAGTCCAGGGGATCGAGACCGTATCCAATCCACAGTGCGTCCAGGCTCCGCAACGACTCGGCGGAAAGCGGCTCGTCGAGTTCCACCAGTGTGGCGCCACGCTGAGTCGCGTCGTGGATCCACCTTCCGAGGTCCGGGGCAACGGTGGGCCGGATCTCCCGGGGCCAGCCGATGCGGACGCCGGCAAGATCCTGCTCCGGCGAGGCAGCATCCTGGGAGACCAGGGCTTCCCAGCGAAGCGGTCCGTCGCCGCGGTTCTCGACGCGGAAGGTGCGCTGGGTGGCGGCACCACTCAGGAGGGTCTCCGCCACGTCGGCCAGGTCGGCCTCAAGCAATGGCGGCCGCTGCGCGGTTCCTTCGATGCTCACCGGAACGGTGGGCTGGTCCGGATCATTGGTGTGCAGGAGAAGGGTGGTCCGGAAGGGACCGGGCTCCCGGGCGCGGACGGAGACGGAGATCGATGCCGACTGCAGGGACCCGACTGCGATGGGGAGCTCCGGCACGATCACGCTGGGGGGGGCGGAGGTGGCGCGTGTCACGCGAAGGTCCTGGGCCCCGTGGTTCACCAGGACCAAAGGTCGTACCGCCGGCTCGTCCACCGTGATCGTGCCGAGGTCGAGAGCGGGGTCGGGAAGGAAGGCCCGGGCGCTCCCGGATACTTGGAATTCGAGCGGGATGGAAATGTCGGCGACGGTGGAGTCCTGAAAATCCACCAGGAGGTCGGCGCCGTGGCTTCCGCCCGGGAGGCCGCGCGTGTTCACGTGAATGAGCGGCTGCGAAGGCGCTCCCGGGACTGCCCAGTCTTCCGCTGGCTCGGCCGTCAGTTCGGAAATTCCGGACAGCCAGCCAACGAGTTGCAGCCCGAGACGGAAGTAGTCGTCCGAGGTTCCGGACGCGAGGAGGTCCGCCGTGGCGACGGCTACCCGGCCGGCGCCCGCCTGCGAGACCGCCCCGATCAGGGTTCCGTCCGCGGCCGCGAGAAACGGAAACGCCGGAGCGGACGTGGTCAGACGTGCGTCCGGAAACACGGTCATCGGGACAATCCCGGATGTGACCGGATGGTCCATCCAGATATCGGTTGCGCCCCACACCGCGGGCTCGGGGATCAACTCGATGGCCACGCCCAGGCGTCGCAGAATGTCGTTGAACGCTTCGACCCGAACCGGGCCGCCGCCCTGAAGCAACAGCCCTCCACCCTCGTGGACCCACTGCACGAGGACGTCCAGGTCGTCTTCTGTCCAAGCGGCCCCACCGTCCGGTTCGATGGTCGCGGGCACCACAAGAACGTGATGCTGGCCCAACAGTTCCGGCGTGAGCGGTCCGGTCCCCCACGACGCATGGGACGCCCCGGCAGATCGCAGACGGTTCTCGAAACGGACAATGCGGGGAATGGCGCCGTGGACGCGGTCCCACAGAGTTGAGAGGTCGTGGAGGTCCGTGAGGCTGCGCCGCAAGGGAATCGGCGCGGACCCCGGCGGGCCCGTCCGCGACAGGGACCAGGCAACGGTGCGCACGCCCTGATTGGTAATGGCGAGCGGAGCGGACCAGGTTGAGTCCGGGGAAAGGTCCCCGGCCGACAGCGTTTCCGGGCTGACGGTCACCTGCGCTAGGCTCGCCACCGGGGCCAGGAGGAACCCCAGAACGAGCGTACGAAAGAAGGTGCGGTGCCACATGGGCTGCCCCGAGAGCGTGTCCGGGTTATCCGCGCGCACCGGGAATCGGCGGTGTTGGCGCCGGGGAGCCCCAGAGCGGGAGAGCCTGACTTGTCGATACACTATCCTACCGCATTTGGCGGCCGACCGCCCGACTGCCGGTGCGGGCCCCCGAGTCGATCGAATACATCCCATAGGGGGTGT
>BQJX01000232.1 GCA_021604925.1 Gemmatimonadota bacterium | reverse complement strand
CAGCTCGCGGCTCTTCTCGATGCAATCACGGTACGCCGCCTCGGCTTCGGAGGAGCTGCCGCGAAGCCGGGCCAGATGGCCGCGCGCGCCGGAGAGCTGCCACGCTCGTCCGGGATCCGGGCGGCGCTCCAGGGCTTCGGCCGCTCGCTGCAGGGCGCTCGCGGCGGGCACGAAGATCCCCTGGCGTCCCAGGAAGTCCGCGGTGGCCAGCTCCAGGTCGAAGATCTCGTTGCGGTCGGAGAGCGTGGCCACGAGGCCGGATCGCAGGGAGTCCAGCAGCGCCAGCGAGCGGTAGACTTGAACGGGCCGACCGCGCTCGGTGCCCTGACGGATCATCTGCAGGTGCAGCTCCGCCAGCTCCTGCATGGGCGAGAACTGCGGCGTGTGCTCGGCGGCGAAGGAGTGCAGGGAGTCCACCGCGGCGTAGTCGCCGATCTGCGCAAAGTACTCCGCCTGGAAGAGGGGAAAGCGAGCCACGTTGGCCGGATCCGGATGGGCGCGGATCCAGCGCTCGGCCTCCTCCAGATAGACCCGGCAGGAATCCAGATTCCCGATCTTTCGGTGCCGATCCGCGATGTTCGCGAGATGACGCGGAACGTTGAGGGAATCGTCGATGGCCAGGGCGCCGGGAAGCGCGGCGTGGAAGATCCGCAGGCCGTCTTCGTACCGACCGATGGCATCGGTGAAGAGGCCCGCGCGGTTCAGGGCCCTCCCCTCGAAGAGGAACAACCCGGCGGCGCGGGCGCCGACCGCGCACGACTCGTAGAGGTCCAGGGCGGCGTCGGAGTCGCGTTGGTCGGCCAGGATGTTGGCGCGGTAGAACTGCGCCTCCAGCACGATCAGGGGATCACCGTTCAGCTGCGAAACGGCCCGGGCGAAGTCCTCGGCCAGGGTGGCGGCCCGGAGTGCGTCGTCCAGACGCTGAGCGGCCCGCAGCGTGGACAGGATCTGGATCCACGCCTTCATCTCCGTCCGCCAGCCGGTGGCGCGCGCGTCGGGAAGCCCGTCCAGGGCGATCTGGAGGGCGCGCTCGGCGTCGCCGAGAGAGAGCGCGTGTCGCGAGTACCGGATCCCGAACCACGCATTCTCGAACCGGGAAAACTCCTGGCGCAGGGCCGCGGCCCGCTCGTAGCCGGACCCGTCCGGGCGCGGGCCGTCGCGTCGCCATTCGCGGAGCCAGGCTCCGAGCGCGGTGGACGAGTCCGGGAAATCGGGACGATCAAAGATCGCCTGGAGGCGCGGAAGATCCGTCACGCGGTCTCGGAAGAACGCGGTGAGATCGGGCCAGAGGACGCCATCGGGATCGCGACTCCACGCCGCGTAGAGGCTGTCCTCACCGGCGGCTCGTCCGTCCTGGGTCCCAAGCAGCGTGGAGATCGCAAAGTACCGGTCCAGGTCCCCGTGAACCTGG
This sequence comes from Gemmatimonadota bacterium, assembly GCA_021604925.1. Classification (GTDB taxonomy): domain Bacteria; phylum ARS69; class ARS69; order ARS69; family ARS69; genus BQJX01. The sequence continues at coordinate 4,156 of BQJX01000232.1, read as the reverse complement.
GGATCCCCGCGGTCGCCGGCCTGCAGCGATCGGCGCGACTCCTCCAGGGCCAGCTGCAGCCGCTCGGAGATCGGGTCGACCGGCACCCGCTCGGCGTCGCCCGCGCACGCGGCGAACAGACCGACCGGCGCCACTACCGACAGGAGCAAGGAACCGCGGATCAGGCGTGGTTTCGGCAACGGGGGACCTCGGAGCACGGGCTTCGCGGAGCGTTCGGTGGCTTTCAGTGCGTGCCGGATCGGCACGACAACGCTTAGGATCGCCGATCATGAGCCAGAGTCAACCTCATCGTCAGCAGAATCCCGGCCCGCAGGCGGTGGACCGTGAGGTTGCGGCCTACATCGCCGGAGAAGACGCTGCCGCGGACCGCATCTGTCGGGCGCTGGAGCCCATCGTCCGGGCCGAGGTGCGACGCTTCCTGCCGACCACGGATGCCGATCACGACGACGTGGTGCAGGAAACCCTGATGAGTCTGATCCGGTACCTGCGGAAGGCGGGGCAGGGGCCGGACCGCGTCGAGGCCTTCGTGGTGACCATGGCCGGGAACCGCTGCCGCAACCTCTACCGCTGGCGAAGTCGACGTCCGGGCGTGGATCTGGAATCGACCGGGGATCTTCCGGATCCGGGGCAGGATCCGCTGGCCGAGTTGGAGGCCGCCGAAGCGGAAGCCCTGGTCCGGAAGGCGCTGAACGCGCTGGATCCACCCTGCCGGAAGCTCCTGCTGGAGATCTACGTGCAAGGCCGCCCCATGCAAGAGTTGCAGATGGAAGCCGGGCTGACCACGGTCCAAGGTGCCTACCAGAGAAAGTACGCCTGTCTCAAAAAGCTCGCCGATCAGTTGAATCGGGTGTGGTCTGAGGGTCAGGAAATCGGATCCCCCTTGCGCCCCGACAAGGGAACGGGATCGAGGAAGCCATGAACAGCGACCTGGAGAGAAGTCCCCTGGAGTGCATTGATGCGTCCGTTGGCGACCGGCTGGCCGAGCTGGAGCGCCCCGATCTGGATGCGGCGTCGCGGTCGCTGATCGAAGCGCACGTGAGCGCCTGCGACGCGTGCCGGGAGATCGTGGAACTCGACCGCCGGGTCGGCGGACTGGCGCGGGCCGGACGCCTGCCGCAACCCGTGACCACGACCGGATCGTGGCCGAAGAAGGTGATCCCCATGGCCGTGCTCGCGTGGGCGGCTTCGCTCGCGGGGTTGGTTCTGCTGCCGCCGCGCCCGGTCGGCGATCCGTCTGCGGTCCGCGGCGAGGGCGAGCTCCGCTTCGTCCGTCCGGTGGAGGGGGAGGTGCTGCCCGGCGGCGACCTTCAGTTGCGCTGGACCGAGTTGACCGGTGCCGCCGAGTACGTGGTGGAGGTGCGGGACAGCGCCGGTGAGGTGGCGTGGCAGGGCACCAGCCCGGTGCCGGAGGTGAAGCTGGACGCCGGTACCCTCTCCGCGCCGAGCGAGTACCGCGCCCTCCTCACCGTTCGTCCCGCGGACCTCGCCGGGCCGGTTCCGGCGAGCGTGGCATTCCGCACCGCCTCGTGGCCGGGGGTGGTGGCGGATCGAGCGACCCGTGCCCACCGGTGGCGTCAGATCCTGGCGGGGATTGCGACGGCTTTCTTGCTGGGAGTGGGCGTGGTTGCGCGGTGGCGGCCGCCGGCAAGGCCGTGTTAGCATCGACGCGGTGGACTCGCCAGTCGACAGTGGGGGACCGATGTCAATCCGCCGTCCGATGATGGGCCTGGTGCTCCTGACCGTTCTGGTGAGCGCGTCCTCCGCGTACGCTGTCGGCATCTGCTTCCTTCCGTCTCCGTATGGGAACAACGTCACTCTCAACTGCGACATGGTTGGTCCGTGGGCGTTCCCGAACGCCTATGTGGGCTTCGCGATCGACTCGGCCCCGTGCAAGGGTGAGCGCTGCTACAACCCGGTTGGGGAGGATGGCGGCGAACAGTACCTGTGGTCGATCAGCTCGAGTGCCGCGGATGCCTATCAGAACTCTGGTCCGGTCCCGGCGGGTCCCGTCACGCTCTACCTCTGGCTCGCCTGTTCGCCCACCTATGGAATGTCGGCGGCAGAGTTCAGTCTGCAAACGGACGATCCATCGTTCGTCTTGACTGCGCTCACCCCGATGAATGGCGTTCTGAACGCGGGCTCGGCCGCCGATCCGCTGCTCGCCGTGGGCGGTTGCCCGACCGGCGCGTTCCTCGCAGCTTCGCTGACCCTGGAGCGACAGCCGACCGCAACCGAACCGGATACATGGGGCGGCATCAAGGCGCTCTATCGGTGATTCGCGCGTCTACACGAGTCGGGTCGGGCAGCCCACACGTCCAAGGATCCGCTTCGTCCGGCACGCGCCATGAGCCGCGCAAGGGTTGACGCAGGAGACGGAGCCGACTAGCTTCCCTCCTGAAACGCTGTCGCGAGGTTGGCTGCGGGGCACCCATTGCCCTCTCTTCTCTTCCGTTCTTCGAGCAGCCGCCCACTCCTGCATGAGCTGGTTCTGAGCGACAGACTCGTCGCCGCTTGTGCGAAACGCGGAACACACTCCCTTTGATGAGATCCATTCTGGCCGAGCTTGCCGGCCGTTTCCCGCAATCGAGCGGGCTTTCCGGGATGACCCCGTCCACGATGCGCGTTGAGGTGCTGGCCGGACTGACGGTCTCGCTCGCGCTGGTGCCCGAAGCGGTGGCGTTCTCCTTTGTGGCCGGGGTGCAGCCCCTGGTGGGCCTGTACGCCGCGTTCATCGTGGGGCTGATCACGGCCGCGGTGGGGGGGCGACCCGGGATGATCTCCGGCGCAACCGGAGCGCTGGCCGTGGTCATGGTGGCGCTGGTTGCCAACCACGGCGTGGAGTATCTGTTCGCCACCGTGGTGTTGATGGGTCTCCTGCAGGTCGGCGCGGGCTTGTTTCGGCTCGGCAAGTTCATTCGCCTCGTGCCCACGCCCGTGATGCTGGGGTTCGTGAATGGCCTCGCCATCGTGATCGGGCTCGCCCAGTTGGGCCAGTTCCAGGTGCCGGGTACCGCGTCTTCCAATGGACATGGCTTTTTGCCGAACGGCGAGTGGCTCAGTGGCGCGCCGCTCTGGCTGATGATCGGCCTTGTGGCCCTGACCATGGCCATCATCTGGGTGTTTCCGAAGCTGACCAAGGCGGTGCCCGCGCCGCTGGCCGGGATCACGTTGGTCGCCGCTCTCGTGATCGTGTTCGGAATCGACGTACCGCGCGTGGGCGACCTGGCCTCCGTTCAAGGGGGCCTGCCGAGCTTCCACAATCCGTTCACGCTGACCTCGGGCACGTTGAGCGCCGGCGGGGATCTTCTGGTGCCCCTGAATCTCGAAACGCTGGTGATCGTCCTGCCCTACGTCCTGGTGCTGGCGGCTATCGGCCTGATTGAGAGTCTCCTCACGCTGAACCTCATCGGCGAGATCACCGGCGAGCGGGGCGGGTCCTCCCGGGAGTGCGTGGCGCAAGGCGGCGCGAACATCGTGACGGGCCTCTTCGGCGGCATGGGCGGCTGCGCGATGATCGGGCAATCGTTGATCAACGTGAAGTCCGGAGGGCGCACGCGGCTCTCGGGAATCTCGGCGGCGCTGTTCCTGCTCGGCTTCATTCTCGTGGGGTCCGGCTTGATCGAGCAGATCCCGCTCGCCGCTCTGGTGGGGGTGATGTTCATGGTCGTGATCGGAACCTTTGCGTGGAACTCATTGCGCATCATGAAGAAGATCCCGCTGGCAGACGCCTTCGTCATCGTGCTCGTCACGGCGGTCACCGTCTGGCAGGACCTGGCGCTCGCCGTGATCGTGGGGGTCATTGTCTCCGCGCTCTCCTTTGCGTGGAACAACGCCACGCGGATTCACGTGATCCAGCGCGACAGTGTCAGTGAGCCCGGCGCCAAGGTCTACGAGATCGAAGGACCGCTGTTTTTCGGTTCCACCGACGGCTTCGCCGAGTTCTTCGCCATCGAGGGCGATCCGGACATCGTCATCGTCGACTTTCTTCGATCCCGGGTCGCGGACCAGTCCGCCCTGCAGGCGATCGAGGACCTGGCGGTGAAGTATGCGGCGCAGGGCAAGACGCTTCGACTGCGCCATCTGACCCGGGACTGCCATGCGCTGCTCCAGCGGGCCGGTCAGATCATGGTCGATTCCGATGACGATCCTGACTACG
>BQJX01000231.1 GCA_021604925.1 Gemmatimonadota bacterium | reverse complement strand
CAGCCGATCGCGAACGCCGACCCGATTGCGATCGCAATACTCGGTGATCGGCGTGCCGTACACCCGCTCCATGACAAAGAACGGACGGCCGGTCTCCGTGGCGCCGCCATCGAACACGCGGGCGATGTTGGGATGGTTCATCAGCGCCAGCGCCTGGCGTTCCGCCTCGAACCGGGCGATCACCTCGCGGGTGTCCATCCCCCACTTCACGAGCTTGAGCGCCACCTTGCGACGGATCGGTTCGCGCTGCTCCGCCTCCCAGACCTCGCCCATGCCCCCTTCGCCCAGGCGCTGGATCAACCGGTAGCGATCGATGGTCTCGCCGGCGACTCCGGATCCCGGCGGACCCGTCTGTGGATCCAGATCGCTCTCCAGGGCGGCGCCCAGGGGGCCGCGGTACGCGGCGCCCGAGGCCAGCAGATCGGTCCCCGCGGTGTCGTCGGTCTGGTCCAGCAGCTGCCGCACCCGATCGCGGAACTCGTCGTCGGGACACACGCGATCCAGGAATGCGGCCCGTTCCGCTTTCGGGAGATCCAGTGCGTCCTGGAACACGCGGTCGATCTCGTGCCAGCGATCCTGGGTCACGGCTTCACTCGACCGATTCCGCGAGTTCCACGCGCAGCCAGGCGCGGGCGCGCATCCAGTCCCGCTGCGCGGTTCGCAACGACACGTCCATGGCTTCCGCGGTCTCCGCCTCGTTCAGACCGGCAAAGAACCGGCACTCGACCACCCTTGCCAACCGCTCGTCCTTGTCGCGCAGCCGGTCGAGGATCCGATCGATCTCCAGCAGCTGATGCGCGTGGTCGTCGATGGCAATCTGCTGTTCCTCCAGCGGCAGGGCCGATTCGCCGCCGCCGCGCTTCTCCGCGGTCCGCGCCCGGGCGAACTGGACAATCACCTGGCGCATGGCGCAGGCGGACACCGCGAGAAAGTGGGCGCGGTCCTGCGCGTCCAGACCGCCCTGCTTGGCCATCTTCACGTAGACCTCGTGCACCAGTGCGGTGGTGTTCAGCGTTTCGCTCCGCCGATGGCGCCGTAGATGGTTCCGGGCGATCAGGCGCAGCTCGTCGTAGACGAGCGGGACCAGGCGGTCGAACGCGTCCTGATCTCCGGCCTTCATCGCCTGCAGCAGCACGGTGACGTCTTCCTTCGGATCCATCCGCGTCCTCCCGGAGGGCCGACTCTATTACGGAGCCGCGTCGCTGGGAAGGCTCGGGAGACCGGTGGCTCGGGCGCTTGCTCGGCGGCCCCGTCCGGTCTCTCGTTGCCGGAACCGGGCGTCCCCGGCATACTGTCCAGCTCGCCGCGGAAGCACTCCGAGCGAAGTCACCGTCCATTGCTGGAGGAACCCATGAGTCTGCACCCCGTGTCCCGGCTCCTCGACGGGAGCGTCGCCGTGGGCACGACCGTCACCGTTCAGGGATGGGTCCGCACCCGCCGCGACTCGAAGGCGGGACTCTCGTTCATTCATGTGAGCGACGGTTCCTCCTTCGATCCCATTCAGGTCGTGGCTCCCGGCGAACTCGCCAACTACACCAGCGACGTCCAGAAGCTCTCGTCCGGCTGTTCGATCATCGCGCGGGGAGCGCTGGTGGAGAGCCAGGGCAAGGGCCAGAGCCGCGAGATCCAGGCGGAGAGCGTGGAAGTGGTCGGGTGGGTCGACGACCCCGAGACCTATCCGGTGGCGGCCAAGCGGCACACGTTCGAGTACCTGCGCGAAGTGGCCCATCTGCGGCCGCGCACCAACACGTTCGGCGCCATCGCCCGCGTGCGGAACTCGCTCGCGCAGGCCACCCATCGGTTCTTCCACGAGCGCGGCTTCTTCTGGATCCACACGCCGATCATCACGGCCGCGGACGCGGAAGGCGCCGGCGAGCTGTTCCGCGTCTCCACGCTGGATCTTGCCAACCTGCCGCGCACAGACAACGGCGGCGTGGACTTCAGCCAGGACTTCTTTGGGCGCGAAGCGTTTCTCACGGTGTCCGGACAGCTGAACGTGGAGACCTACTGCTGTGCGCTCTCCAAGGTGTACACGTTCGGTCCCACGTTCCGCGCCGAGAACAGCCACACCAGTCGACATCTCTCCGAGTTCTGGATGATCGAACCGGAGGTCGCGTTCGCCGACCTGAACGATCTCGGAGTCCTGGCCGAGGACTACCTCAAGTACATCCTGGGCGCGCTGCTGGAAGAGCGGCAGGACGACATGAACTTCTTCCAGCAGCGAATCGACAAGGAGTGCATCTCCCGGATCGAGCAGTTCGTGGCCGCCAGCTTCGAGACGATCGAGTACACGGACGCCATCTCGATTCTGGAGAAGGCCATGGCCAAGGGAACCAAGTTCGAGTTCCGGCCCCGGTGGGGCGCCGAGTTGCAGTCGGAGCACGAGCGCTTCCTCACGGAGAAGCATGTCCAACGGCCGGTGATCGTGCGGAACTACCCCAAGGACGCCAAGGCGTTCTACATGCGACTGAACGATGACAACAAGACGGTCGCCGCCATGGACGTTCTGGCTCCCGGCATCGGGGAGATCATCGGGGGTTCGCAGCGCGAGGAGCGGCTCGATGTCCTGGACGACCGCATGCGCGCGTTCGACATGGATCCCAGCGGCTACGGCTGGTACCGGGACCTGAGGCGATACGGCACCGTGCCGCACGGCGGATTCGGACTCGGGTTCGAACGCCTGATCCTCTACGCAACCGGCATGACCAACATCCGCGACGTGATCCCGTTCCCGCGCGTCCCCAACAGCGCCCCGTTCTAGAGGAACCCGTGCGAATCGCCACCTGGAACGTGAACGGACTCCGCGCCCGCCTGGACTTCGTCGTGCACTGGTTGCGCGAGCGCGCCGTGGACGTGGTGGCGCTCCAGGAGCTGAAGCTGACCGACGAGCAGTTCCCGCACCAGGAATTGGAGGCGCTGGGGTACCGCGCGGTCACGCACGGGCAGAAGGCGTGGAACGGCGTGGCGCTGCTGGCGCGGCAGGATCTGGAAGTCACCCAGACGGGGCTGCCCGGACAGGAGGACGCGGGCGCGCGTCTCATCAGCGCACAGGTGGCAGGGGTGAACGTGACCTCGATCTATCTGCCGAACGGGAAGAGCGTGGACCACGAGGACTTCCCGGGCAAGTTGGCCTGGCTCGACTCGCTGATCGACCACTTCCGGAAGCACCACGACCCCGCGCTGCCCACGGTGCTCGGCGGAGACTTCAATCTCGTTCCCGAAGCCATCGACAGCTGGAACGCGGACAAGTTCGAAGGGTCGATCTTCCACACCGACGAGGAGCGCGCCCGCTGGCGGGCCCTCCTGGACTGGGGATTCCACGACCTCTTCCGCGAGACCAACCCGGACGCGGCCGAGTACTCCTGGTGGGACTACCGCGGCGGCGCGTTTCATCGGAAGCAGGGACTGCGGATCGACTTCCTGCTGGGCACCCGACCCATCGTGGAGCGGACGCGCGGCGTCTGGATCGATCGGGACTACCGCAAGAAGAAGGACGGGCTCACCGCTTCGGACCACGCGCCGGTGATCCTGGAACTCGACTAGCCAGGAAGGAGTCCCGCATGCCGACCATCCGCCTCAGGAATCGTTGGCTCGTCGCTGGGCTGATCGCCGGATGCGCGGGGGTGGCGGTGGGTTGCGGCCCGCGCGCGACGGACTCCCCGAGCGTCCTCCTGGTCACGATCGACACGCTGCGCCCGGACCACCTGGGAGCCTACGGCCACCCCACCGCACGCACGCCGCATCTGGATGCCCTGGCCAGGCGCGGCGCGCAGTTCGCGGAAGCGCGCGTTCCCTACCCGCTCACGCTGCCGTCGCACTCCAGCCTGATGACCGGGAGAACGCCGTACGTGCACGGGGCGCGCCGCAACGACTCGTTCGCACTCGATCCCGACCTGCCCACGCTGGCCGGCGAGTTTGCCCGCGCCGGCTACGCCACCGGGGCCGTGGTGTCCACGTTCGTCCTCAATCGCAACTTCGGCCTGGCGCGCCCGTTCGGGACCTACCTGGACCTGGCGGAGGCGGAGGATGTCCAACGTGGGCGGAACGAACGTCGCGCACGTGAGACCACGGACCTGGCCACCGGCTGGCTCGAGGAGCGCGCCGACTCGTCGTTCTTCTTCTGGGCGCACTACTTCGATCCGCACGACGACTACCTGCCGCTGCCTCCGTGGAACCGGATCTTCGCGGGCGGGGACGTGGACCAGTACAACGGCGAGATCGCCTATACCGATGTGTTCTTCGGAACGCTGCTGCGTTCGATCGAGTCCCGGGCCGATCATCGCGACGTTCTCGTGGTGGTGACCTCCGACCACGGCGAGGCGTTCGGAGAGCAGGGCGAGGTGGGGCACGGGTACTTCCTGTACGACGTGACGGTGCGCGTGCCGCTGATCCTGGCCCGCGGGAGGGACCATGCGTCTTCCCGGCTGCACCCGGAGCCCGTGAGTACGTTGGACCTCTTCCCCACCGTGTGTCGTCTTGCGGGGCGGGAGACCCCGCCCGGCCTGCCCGGACAGTTCCTGGATCCGTTCGGCTCGGGTCCGGAGCCGTCCGCCCCGCTCTACCTGGAGACGTTCGAACCCACGGTGGCTTACGGGGCCACCGACCTGCGCGCCATCGTGGCCGACGGCTGGAAGTGGATCGAGGCTCCCACGCCAGAGCTGTACGAGCTGGCGTTCGATCCCCGCGAGACGGACAACGTGGAAGGTACGGAGCCGGACCGGGAGCGGGCGCTGCGCGACGTGCTGACCGAGCACCTGGACGCGGCGCGGGCCGCCGACGAGCAACGAGCGGGAGAAGAGGACGGCACCGGCGCGGTGGACGACGAGACGCGCGACCGGCTGCGCGCGCTGGGATACCTGACCACGGGCGACGAGGAGAACGACGCCACCGCGTGGTCCCGGCGCGACCCGAAGGACCTGGTGCACGTGGTGCCCAAGATGTTCCGCGGGATCAAGCTCTGCCTGGACGGTGACCTGAACTCGGGAGTGGCGCTGCTCCAGGAGGTGCTGGAGGAGGATCCGCTCAATTCGAAGGCGCTGCACTGGATCGCGGAGGCGAAGATCCGGGAAGGAGACATGGCCGGCGCGCTGCGCGTGTACCGCACCGCGTTGGAGTACGACCCGGCGAACGCGGGGATCCTGAACCAGATCGGCGTGATCGCGCTGCGCGCCAAGATGCCGGAGGATGCGGTGGCGGCCCTTCAGGCGGTGGTCGAGATCGATCCGGACAACGTGGCCGGCTGGCTGAACCTCGCGTCCGCGCAGATGCAGAGCCGGCACCCCCGCCGGGCGGCCCGGGCCATCGAACGCGCACTCGCGATCGACGCGACCAACCCCATGGCCAACAGGATGGCGCAACGGATGGGTCTTCGCCCGGCCCCCGACGCGGGTCCCGAGTAGGCCACGCTCCTACGGCACCCGGACCAGCTTTCGGCTGGACTCGGCGCCCGGACCGCGCAAACGCACGAAGTACACGCCCGCGGCCACGGCCTGCCCTCGATCGTCCTGCCCGTTCCAGCTCACCTGGTGCCGGCCCACGTCCTGCACTGCGGCCAGCAACCGGCGAACCCGCCGCCCGGCC
>BQJX01000230.1 GCA_021604925.1 Gemmatimonadota bacterium | reverse complement strand
CGCCGCTCCGCCTCGTCAGCGCGGCCCGCGTGCAACAGCACACGCCCGATCGTATACAGGTCGCCGCCCACGCGGCCCGGCGCGCCCAGGGCGCGGGAGTACTCCAGGTTCCGCTCCAGCTGGGCGAGCGCCGCGTCCGGCTTCCCCTCGTCCGCGTACGTGACGGCGAGCGCCCAGCACATTCCGGCGCGAATCCCATCGTGGGGTGCCACTTGGTCGAGCTCCCGCAACCGCGTGCGCGCCTCCTCGTGCCGCTCCAGGTGGAGCAGACCCGACGCGATCCCCATGTGCGCGGACGGGAAGAGGGGCTCGATTTCCAGGACTCGCTCGTACGACGCGATCGCGTCCTCGAATCGACCCATGCGCAGCAGGAGTTCGCCGTAGGAGTCGTAGCCGTTCGGGTTGTCGGGCTCGATCTCGATGGCCGTTTCGAACGCCACTGCCGCCTCGTCGTTGCGGCCGACGTTCTTGTACGCGTATCCGAGGGTGTTGTACCCGGCCGCCCAGTGCGGACTCGCCTCCACTGCGCGGCGGAAGTACCCGATCGCCTTGTCGTCGTCGACGCCGGCGTACAGGGCCCCGGCGAGTGTCAGTGCGCGCTCGTCGTGCGGGTACATTTCCGCCAGCCGTCCGTAGTTGTCGAACTGCGTCTGGCGATCCCCGTCCCGGGCCGCGAAGAAGCCGTCCAGGTAGAGACGTTCCGCCTCAGTCAGTTCCAGGCGCCCCCGCATCGCGTCGACGCGGTCCTGGATCGCGCGCATATCCGCCCCACGGATCTGGGTCCGGGCGAGCAACAGGTGTGCCATGGCAAAGTCAGGATCCAGTTCCACGGCCCGCTCGAGGAGCGGTCGGGCCTTCTCGCCCTGGGCGGAGTCCATCAGGGTTTGGGCCTGCTCGTATAGATCCCGTGCTTCCGTGGACGTCGTGGAGAGCGGCATTTTGGCGTCGCGTCCGAGAGCTGCGCCAAAGACGGTCAGCAGGGGAAGCAGGATCGCAAGGATGGGTACACGCTTCTGCATGGGTTTGTCTCCCGTGGCGGACGTTGGCCAATGCCCGGTTGGAATAATGGGCAAGGGGTTCGCCTATTGTTGCGGCTTCGGGAGAAGACAACTTTCAGAATCCTCTGATTCTAGGTCCTCGGGGCAGGACGCTTCGATCCGTGGGGGCGCCCTCCGCACTCCGGGGCCAAGGCATAGTCCATCGGAACCGGATGTGTTACTAATGGTGACGGTCATCGCAAGCGGTTGTAAGCGTCGTTCTCTGCGAGACCATGGGAGGCTGGCCTCCGCCTTTCGCGGTGGGGCCGGGTGCCAGGCCGAGTTCGGAGGACCGAGGGAGCCGTCGATTGAGTGAGATCACCCGCAGCAGCCGAGCTGCGTTTCGGAGCAGCCTGGAGCGATGCAAGCGGTCCCTGTTCTTCATCCCTGACTTCTACCGGACGTTCATTGCGGCGGAAGAAGAAGTCGGAGCGATGTTCCGGAATACGGATTTCGATGTACAGGGACGGATGCTGCTCCGGTCTCTGGAACTCGTGGCGGACGCCACGGATGGACAGCCCGCCGGTCTGCAGGAACTGAATCAACGCGCGATGACGCACAATCGGCACCATCTCGACATCTCGCCCCGGCTCTACGAGATCTGGCTGGAGGCCATCGTCTCTTCCGCGAGCGTCCACGACCTGCAGTGGAACGAAGAGGTGGAAGATGCGTGGCGGTCAATCCTGGGATTCGCGATCTCGTACATGGTGCGCAGGCACTAGGCCGGCGGGCGAGCGCCACGCCCCGGATTGAGCCGCCTCCCCCCCGCACAACCGGGGAGCAGAAGTGGCCCCGCGCGCCGTGCTAGCCTTGTCTTCCCTTGTGGCAACGGCTTCGAATTCGCCATCGAAAGGAACTCCCAATGTCATGGTCCCGCTGCGTGGCTGCCGTTCTCCTTTTGTCCTTGGCTCCCGTGGCGCCGACCATGGTCACCGCGCAGACGATGGGCCTGATCCTCCACACGCCGGCGGCGTTCGACGGCTACACGCTGTTCGAAGGCCTGACGTACACGGACACCTACCTCATCGATCTGGAAGGTCGGCTCGTGCACTCCTGGCACAGCCTCTATGAACCGGGCGACATGGCGTACCTGCTGGAGAACGGCCACCTCATCCGGGGCGCGAACCCGGGGAGCAACTGGTTCCAGCAGGGGGGAGCGGCCGGCATCATCGAGGAGTTCGATTGGGATGGGAATCCGGTATGGAGCTACACGTACTCGGACAGCCTCAAGCGCCATCACCACGATCTCGCGGTTCTTCCGAACGGCAACGTGTTGATGCTGGCCTGGGAACTGAAGAACTCGGTCGAGGCGATCGCGGCGGGTCGCGATCCCGGCAAGATCTGGGACGGAGCGATCTGGCCCGAACACATCCTGGAGATCGAGCCCACGGGTGCGAACGGCGGCGCCGTGGTGTGGGAGTGGTACTCGTGGGATCACCTGATCCAGGACTTCGACTCGACGGCTGCGAACTTCGGGGTGGTAGCCGATCATCCGGAACTGATCGACATCAACTATACGCACAACGGCACCGGTGGCGCGGATTGGATGCACGCGAACGCGCTCAACTACAACGAGGATCTGGACCAGATCGCCATCAGCGTGAATCAGTTCAGCGAGTTCTGGATCATCGACCACGGAACCAGCACGGCGGAGGCCGCGGGACACAGCGGCGGGGCGCGCGGGAAGGGCGGCGACCTTCTCTACCGGTGGGGCAATCCCCAGACGTACGACCGCGGTACGGCTGCCGATCGGAAACTGTATCGCCAGCATGACGTGCAATGGATCCCAAACGGCCGACCGGGGTCCGGGAACATTCTCCTGTTCAACAACGGCTTCGACCGGCCCGAGGGAGCGTACTCGTCCGTGGAGGAGATCCAGACCACGGCGGACGGGCTGGGCGACTACCCGGATCCGTTGCCGGGGCAGCCGCACGGTCCGGCAACCACGGTCTGGACCTACACGTCCACCCCGCCGGAGGACCTGTACGGTCCGTTCATCTCGGGGGCCGAGCGGCTTCCGAACGGGAACACCCTGATTTGCGACGGGGCGCCGTCCGGGACGTTCCATGAGGTCGATGCTACGGATTCCCTCGCGTGGATGTACATCAGTCCGGTGGGGACGAACGGTCCGCTCGTGCAGGGGACCACGCCCACCTCCAATCTCGTGTTCCGGGCCCGAAGGTACGCGCCCACCTACGCGGCCTTCGACGGACGGGATCTCACGCCAGGGGACGTGATCGAGCTTCCGGCAACAACGGCGGTCCCGATGATCGTGGCCGGTCCGGCGTTCGAGTTGTACCCGAGCTATCCCAACCCGGCACGATTCGGCACCACGATCTCGTTCTCGTTGGAGCGGGCCGGCCACGTTCGCTTGGACGTATTCGACGTAGCGGGGCGGCACGTGGCCACCCTGGTCGACGGCGTGAAGTCGGCGGGGTCGCATCGCCAGCGCTGGGACGCCTTCGTGGCGAGCGGCGTCTACCACTACCGCCTGGGCGTTGACGGCGCCAGCGAGACGGGGCGCGTGCTCGTTCTGCGGTAGGGAGTCGCCCGCGAGCGCCAACCCCTGCGTTCCGGGACGATCGCCTTGCCGTCGACAGCGTACGTACAATCCCGTACTTTGCCTTGAGTGGGTTCGCTGGCTAGGTTACCGGCACGGAACAACGCGTGAGTCGGGAGTGTGGGACGGAGCATGAGGCCCCTGGTATTGGCAGTCGCGGTGGGCGTCCTGGTCGGCGCGGGCGGATTCACGTTCCGGTACGCCGAAGGGCTGTCGTACTTCAGTACGGACCCGGCGGCCTGCGCCAACTGCCACATCATGCAGACACAGTACGATTCCTGGCAGAAGGCGTCCCACCACACCGTGGCTCGCTGCGTGGATTGCCACCTGCCGCACGACTTCGTGGGCAAATACCTGGCGAAGGCCTCGAACGGCTACCACCATTCCAAGGGCTTCACGTTCCAGGACTTCCACGAGCCCATCCGCATCAAGCCCGGAAACTCGGCCATCCTTCAGGCCAACTGCCTGGGGTGCCACAACGACATGGTTCATAACCTGGTGGCCGGCGTCACGACCGACGTGGATGCCGTGAGTTGCGTGCACTGTCACCGAGACGTGGGGCACGGCCCCACAGTGGGATTGGGCGGCCCGGAAACCGCCAAGGAGAGGAGCTACCAATGAGCAACCGGACGCAGGGTGGAGGGCGCATCGCCTTCGCGGTGGGATTGACCGCGGTGCTGACGGTGGCGGTGCTGGCGCTCCTCACGAACATCTTCGAACGGAAGAGCGAGGGACTGGAGCGTTTCGTTCAACTGGTCGAGGTGACCGAAGACGACACCGATCCCGCAAAGTGGGGCAAGAACTGGCCGAGCCAGTACGGCTCCTATCTCAAGACGGCGCTGCCGACCAAGACGCGGTTCGGTGGACACGGCGGCAGCGAGGCACTCCCGGAGGAGAAGATCGAGCGGGACCCGTGGCTCAAGCGGATGTTCCTGGGATATGCGTTCTCCATCGACTACCGCGATCGGCGCGGGCATGCGTTCATGCTGGAGGATCAGGAGAAGACGGCGCGGCAGACCAAGCCGCAGTCCGGATCGTGCCTGCACTGCCACGGCTCCGTGATGCCGCTCTACCGGGAGCTCGGCAACGGGGACGAGATGGCCGGGTTCGCCAAGACGAACGAGTGGAGCTACAAGGACCTGAACGAGAAGCTGCATGACATGGGCCATGGGTTCGCAGTCTCGTGCGTGGACTGCCACGAGCCGGGGACGATGCAGCTCCGGGTCACGCGCCCGGGATTCCGCAACGGGATTGCCGCCCTGGCCGAGTCGGATGCGCCGGTGCCGCATCTTCCGTCGGTGGAGCTGTGGCGGGAAGGGCCCCGCACCGAGCCGTACGATCCCAACGTTCACGGCACGCGCAACGAGATGCGTTCCAACGTCTGCGCGCAGTGTCACGTGGAGTACTACTGCGGCAGCGAATTCACGCTGACGTTCCCGTGGGGACAGGGCCTCAAGATGGAGAATGCGGAGGCCTTCTGGGATGCCACCAAGAACAAGGATGGATCCCGCTTCTACGACTACAAGCACAAGGAGAGCGGGGCGGAGATCCTGAAGGCGCAGCATCCCGAGTACGAGCTCTGGTCGCAGGGAATCCACGCGCGCAGCGGCGTCTCCTGCGCGGACTGCCACATGCCCTACATGCGGGACGGCGCCAGCAAGGTGTCGGACCACTGGGTCCGCAGTCCGCTGCTCAACGTGAACCGGGCGTGCCAGACCTGCCACCACTTCGAGGAGGCCGAACTGCTGGCCCGCGTGGACCAGATCCAGGGACGCAACTACGAGCTGTTGCAGCGCGGCGGCGCGGCCCTGATGGACCTGCTGGACGCGGTCGCGGCGGCCAAGGCCGCGGGAGCCACCGACGCGGAGCTGAAGCCGGCCCTGGAACTGCAGCGGAAGGCGCAGTGGCGCCTGGACTTCATCGCGGCGGAGAACTCCATGGGATTCCACGCGCCCCAGGAAGCGTCGCGGATTCTCGGCGAAGC
>BQJX01000229.1 GCA_021604925.1 Gemmatimonadota bacterium | reverse complement strand
GCCTGGATCCGCCCGGACGCCAGCAGCTGCTCCACCTGATCCGTGACCTCCGCGATCGCGGCATCCTCATCCTGTTCAGCACGCACATCCTGCAGGACGCGGAGTTCCTGTGCGACAGCCTCCTGGTCCTGGAGGCCGGGCGGGTCACGCACACCGGAACGCTGGGTTCGCTGGGCGGCGACCCCACCACGATTCTCCGCGCGGGCGGAGCCGGCCTGGACGAGGGGTTTGCCGCGGCGCTGCAACAGGCCGGATACCGGATCGCGGAACACGGGGCGGCGCACGTCGTGTTTGATCCGGTGGACGATCCGGAGTTGCGGCATTTCTGGGCGGTCGCGGCGGATCGCGGCGCCCAGGTTCGCTCGCTCGGCAGCGATGACCCCTCCCTGGAGGATGCCGTGGTCCGGATGCTGGGAGGTTCCAGCGATGTCTGAGCGAGTGACCCCAAGCCCTTCCCAGGTAGCGATTACCATTGCCCGCCGCGAGATCGCGATCGCCGGGAAGCGCCGCTTCGTGAAGTTGCTGTTCCTGGGCAGCCTGGTGCCGCCGCTGGTCATGGCCGTGCTGCTGGTCGTGCGGACCATGGTGCAGGGAGCCGGCCTGAATCTGGATTGGGATCCCCTGGTACAGTTCCTCACGATCCAGGTCACCCCGGTTCTGTTCCTCGCGCTGGCGGTCGGAACGCCCAGCGTGGCCCGCGACCGCAGCGAGGAAGTCCTCTTCCTCTACGCCACGCGGCCGGTCACGCCCTGGTCCTACACGCTCGGAAAGATGATCGCCGTGGCGGTGCCAACCGCCGGCCTGCTGATTCTTCCGGGGTTCCTCATTGCGGTCCTCCGCCTCGGCCTTCTCCCCGACGTCGACCTCCTGGCATCGCTGGATCTGTTTGCGCGCGTGACACTGGTCGCCCTGCTCATGGCCGGGGCCTACTCGGGCTTGTGCGTGGGCGCCAGCGCGGCCGTGAAGAAGGCGCGATGGGCGCTCCTGCTGGCAGTGGCCGTTCTGATTCTGCCGCGCATGTCGGCGTCCCTGCTGTGGCGCCGCTCGCCCTACGCGCTCGACGCGGAGAGCGCGGTCCGAGATCTGGTCGAAGCACTCTTCCAGGGCCCCTGGGACGGGCACGGCTTCACGGCCATCGCGGTCCTGCTCGCGTGGACGGCGTTGGGCGCGTTCGTGACCGCCACTCGCGTGAGACAGGAGATGACGCCATGACGCCGGCCGCCCCCGCCGTTCGCATCGATGCCGTCACCGTGTTTTACGGCGAGGTGGTCGGGCTGAGCCAGGTGAGCCTGGAGTTGTCTCCGGGGATCGTGGGGATCGTGGGGCCGAACGGCTCGGGCAAGACCACGCTCATGCGCGTGCTCGTGGGGCTTCTGCAACCCCGGGAGGGGCACGTGCAGGTGCTGGGCGGCTCGCCGTTCGCGGACGCCGAGGTGCGGGCGCAGATCACGCTGGTTCCCGCGTCGGAGAATTTTTATCCGAATCTCTCGGGGCGCAAGAACCTGGAGGTCGCGTTCCTCGCGCAGGGATTGCCCCGGGCGGAAGCGCGAGCGCGCGCGGAACTGGGGCTGGAACGCATCGGACTGGTGGCGGACGGGCCTCGCCACTACGGAACGTGGTCCCGGGGCATGCGGCAGCGGCTCAAGCTGGGACTGGCGCTGGCCAACGATTCCCCGGTCGTCCTCCTGGACGAACCGTTCCTGGGCGTGGACCCACCCAACCGACACGCGTTGCGCGAACACATCCTGGCGCTCGGAAACGCCGGCAAGGTGGTGCTGGTCTCCTCGCACATCCTGCACGAGATCGAAGCGCTGACCGACCGCGTCGGCGTCCTGGCGAACGGGCGGCTGCTCGGCTTCGGGCGGCTGGATCAGTTGCTGTCGGAACTGCGCGACGACCATCCCCATCGGATCCGGCTGCGCGTCGACGCGCCTCGCCCGCTGGCGGTGGAGCTGCTCTCGCTGGAGCACGTTCGCGAACTCCGGATCCTGGGCGAGGACAGCCTCGAGTTCACCACCGTGAAGCCGGACGAAGCGTACCGTGACCTGCCGGCCGTGGTGGTCCGGACCGGCGCCGTGGTCCGCGACGTACGATCCGATGACCATTCGCTGGAGAACGTGTTCCGCGAGGTCACTGCGTCGGGCAGTCGGCGCCTCTAGGTCCGCCCACCACCGCCACGCGCCGACGCTTCGGCGATCGCGCCGATCCGTCGAGAGTGGACCGTGACCGTGGGGGCACGCTAGCATTGCGCCCATGTCGCCTTCCTCCGGTCTGCAACGGAACCTCTCCATGCTGGACGTCGTTGCGCTGGGGCTCAACGGCGTGATCGGCACCGGCATCTTCTTCCTGCCGGGCAAGGTGGCCGCCGCCCTGGGTCCCGCTGCCGTGATCACGTTTCTCATCTCGGCGCTGCTGTGCACGTTGCTCGTGCTGTGCTTCGCCGAGGTGGGCAGCCGCTTCCGCGGCACCGGCGGCCCCATGCTCTACAGCCAGGCGGCGTTCGGTCCCCTGGTGGGATTCGTGGTGGGGTGGCTGACCTGGGTCATCCGCGTGACGTCGTGGGGCGCACTGGCGAACGCGCTCGTCTCCGCCGCCGCCTCCCTGGTGCCGGCGGCCGCCGGGCACTCCTTCCTGATCATCACGGTCCTGATCGCAGGACTCGCCGCCATCAACGTTCTGGGCGTTTCGATGGGTGCGCGCGTCACGAACTTCTTCACGGCCGCCAAGCTGATCCCGATCGTGGTGTTCCTGGCGGTCGGCGTGTTCCATCTGCGCGCGGACCTGTTCACCCCGTTCGCGCCGCACGGGCTCTCCGCGGTCGCGCCTTCCACCCTGGTCATCCTCTATGCGTTCGTCGGGTTCGAAGTGCTCACCGTTCCCGCCGGGGAGATGCGCGACCCGCAACGAAGCGTGCCCCGCGCGTTGATCCTGGTGATGGCGATCGTGACCGGCGTGTACCTGCTGCTGTGGGCGGTGTGCGCCGGCACCCTCCCCACGCTGGCCGGTTCGGAGAACCCGGTTGCCGAGGCGGCCACGCTCTTCCTGGGCCCGGCGGGGGGACGACTCGTGGCGCTCGGAATCCTGGTCTCGGTGTTGGGCATCAACGCCGGCTCGGCCCTTGTGGCGCCACGCTGCCTGTTCGCGCTGGCGGACCAGGGCTACTTGCCGCGATCGCTCGCACGGCTTCACCCCACGCGACACACGCCGGTCGTGGCCATCGTTCTGTCCGCGGTTCTCGCCTGGGGACTCGCGGTGACCGGCAGCTTCGTGGAGCTGGCCGTGATCTCGGTGGTGGCGCGCTTTGCCCAGTACATCCCTACGTGTCTGGCCGTTCTGCGGCTGCGCTCACGGCCCGACGTGGAGGCGGCCGGTTTCCGGATCGCGGGGGGAGCCGTGGTGCCGTGGCTCGCCATCCTGCTGTGCGTGGCTCTGCTCGCGCAGTCCGAAGCCCGCCACCTGATCGGCGGTGCCGTGGGGATCCTGTCCGGCGTGCTGCTGTACCTGGCCAGGAAGCGTGCGAACTCCGACGACCGCCCGAGCAACGCCTAGCGACGCGGCGACGTCCGCGGGAGACGCGTGACTCGCCTAGCGAGTCAGCGTGCCTGCGGCAGACCGGTGAGAAGCACGCGCTCCACCGCCGGCAGCGTTCCCACCTCGTCGTGTCGTCCCCACTCTTCGCGATACACGTAGCGGGGCGGCGCGCCCGCCTCGATCCGCTTGCGAATGGGAGTGAGCAGCGCCGCCGCCTCCTCCTCCCGGCCCATCGCTGCGGCCGCCTTCCCCTGGATCAGTCGCGCCAGGTCGCACCACGGATACGCGGCAAGAGCGGCCGCCGATGTCTCGTACGCGGCCTCGGCGTCGCCGGTCTCCAACTGCACCCACGCGCGCATCGCCCGCACCGTGGGCTCCTCCGGATCCAGCAGCATGGCCGCCTCGATCTGCTCCGTTCCCTCGGCCAGCCGCCCGGCGCGGAGCAGGTCGCGGCCATAGTCGAGACGGAGCGGCACGATCCCCGTCCGGGACCGAACCGCCTCCTCGTACATGGGCCACGCCTCGTCCCATCGCTCCGCCAGGGCCAGCGCCTTGGCCCGCCCCCAGAGCCCCTCGGGGTTGTCCGCCTGGTACTCCAGGACACGATCGAACGCCGCGAGCGCCGCCTCGGCGTCGCCGGCCACCCAGTGCAGATTCCCCATTTGCAGGTCCACCCGGTAGCGGTCCTCTTCCCGGACGGTTTCGCGGGCGATCCCCAACCCCTTCAACGCCACGGCCAGCCCGCGTCCCGCATGCCACTGGGCCCCGGCTCGCGCGGTCACCAGGTCTCCGTCTCCGGGATTCCGCGCCACTCCCTCTTCCGCCCGGGCCAGCGCCCGGTCGTTCTCGCCGGCCAACTGCAGCGCGTAGACCAGAGCCGAGATGGCGGTGGCTTCGTTCGGGTTCAACTTGAGCGCTTCCTCGTAACTGACGATGGCCACATCGGTTCGATCGTCCTCCAGCGCCTTGTCTCCCCGGGCGGAATAGGCCACCGGATAGCACGGCTCCAGATCCGGTTCCTCCTCCAGTTCGCGCACCAGCGCCGCCAGCGCGGGATCCATCCGCTCCAGCCGCTCCCGCACGACCTCGCGGGTGTCGTAGTCGTCGCGGCGCGGGGAAGCCAGCGCGTTCGCACCCTCGGCGAAGTACTCCCACACGCTCCCGCCGGCGTAGCGACTCAGAAACGCGTCCCCGGTTTCCTCATGGCGCTCCTTCGTCTCCCGGTACAGTTCCTGGATCCGTCGATCGGTCTCGGTGGGCAGCACGCTGTGCACCTGATGGGTCAGCTCGTGCAAGACGGTGTTGTAGCGACCCAGGATGCTGCGCTCCACATCCTCCACCCCGGTGACCGTGTGGTATCCGCCACAACCGCGCACGTCGTCCCACAGCCGCGAGTCGTAGCTGATGCGGAGGTCCCGCAGGGTCCGCTGTCCCGGGGTCTCGGACAGCAACTCGTACAGCGGCTTGATGTAGTACGTGAGGCCGCCGGCCACCAGGACCGGGAGGTAGGCCTCCCATGGGGCCACGGCCAGGGCCACCTGCTTCTGGTGCCGCGCGCTGAGCGAGTTCCAGTTCGATACGAACTCCTCGATTCCCGCCACGGGCGGCTGCGCCGTGGCCGCAAAGGTCTCCTCGTAGTCGGCGCGATGGATCTCCACCGCCAGACGCTCCGCTTCCAGCGCCTTGGCGAGTCCGTTGTGCGCACGGCCGTACTCCGGACAGGCGACCAGCGACTCCTCGAACCGGCGACGTGCGTCGCGATAGCGCCCCTCGGAGAAGTCGAGCGACCCGCGCCGCACGAGGACATCGGCCCACTGCGGATGGGAGTGGCTCAGTGCTTCGTAGGCGGCCCGGGCTTCGTCGGCGCGGCCGGCCTGCAGCAGGCTGTCCGCCTGCGCCATCGCCCGGCGACCGGCGGCGTCCGCGAAGCGGTCGGGATACGCCTCGTACAGCTGCGTGTAGTTCTTGCGCGCGTAGCCGTTCCCCAGCATGTAGTGCGCGCTCTCGTCGTACGGGGCCATCTCCACCGCGAGTTCCCGCGCGGCGATCGCTTCGTCCGTG
>BQJX01000228.1 GCA_021604925.1 Gemmatimonadota bacterium | reverse complement strand
ATTCCGGTGCTGGCGGGCAATCCCGACATCGTGGATCCCAATCGCTGGCAGCCGCTCACGCTGGACGTCTACATCGACCAGGGCGGCAACGTGATCCCGAACGCCACGCCCGAGTTTCTCGGCCCGGAATGGGGCGAGGTGTCGCCCTTTGCGCTCTCGGCCGCGGATCTGGAAGTCCACGAACGCGACGGCGCTCCCTACTGGGTGTACCTGGATCCCGGGGCACCCCCGCAGCTCGACACGCTGAGCACGGGAGGTCTCGAAGAGGAGTACCCCTGGAACTTCGCCCTGGTGTCGGCGTGGTCCAGTCATCTCGATCCCACCGACGGAGTGATGTGGGACATCTCCCCCGGCGCCATCGGGAATCTCCAGAGCCTGCCGGCCACGGCGGACGAGTACCGGGACTTCTACAACCTGGAGGATGGCGGCGACCCGGGCACGGGATGGGACGTGAATCCCCACACCGGAGAACCGTACGCCCCTCAGATCGTCCCGCGCGGCGACTACGCGCGCGTCCTGGCGGAGTTCTGGGCCGACGGTCCGGACTCCGAGACGCCGCCCGGGCACTGGTTCACGATCCTGAACTACGTCCATGACCACCCACTCTTCGAGCGTCGTCTCCGCGGCGTGGGCCCCGTGTTGGATCCGCTGGAGTGGGACGTGAAGGCGTACTTTGCCCTCGCCGGCGCCGTGCACGATGCCGCGGTGACCGCCTGGGGAATCAAGGGCTGGTACGACTACATCCGCCCGGTGTCCGCCCTTCGCTGCATGGCGGACCGCGGCCAGAGCTCCGACGCCGCTCTGCCCGGCTACGATCCGGGCGGTCTTCCGCTCCTCGACGGGCTCATCGAAGTGGTGGCCGCCGGAGATCCGCTGGCCGGCGACAGCGACGAGCACGTGGGCAAGGTCAAGGTCCTCGCGTGGCGAGGGCCCGACTACATCACCGATCCCAACGTGGACGACGCGGGCGTGGACTGGATCCTGGCCGAGAACTGGTGGCCCTACCAGCGGCCCACCTTTGTCACCCCGCCGTTCGCGGGCTACATCTCCGGGCACTCCACGTTCTCGCGCGCCGCCGCCATCGTGCTGGAAGAACTCACCGGGGATCCCTTCTTCCCCGGGGGGCTGGGCGAGTTTCACGCGCCCCGGAACGAATTCCTCGTGTTCGAGGAAGGACCCAGCGTGGACGTGACGCTCCAGTGGGCCACGTACCGCGACGCTTCGGATCAGACAAGCCTGTCCCGCATCTGGGGCGGCATCCACCCGCCGGCCGACGACATCCCGGGGCGCGTCCTCGGCGAGCGGATCGGATACGCGGCGTTCGCCCTGGCGGAGCGCCACTTCCGGGGACGGGTGGCATCGGCGCAACCGACGGCCAGGACGTTCGTGTACCCGAGTCCCGTGCGGGGACAGGAACCCGTGACCATCGAACTGTTCCGGCCGTCCACGCAGTTGACCATCGGGCTCTTCGATCTGCAGGGGCGTCTGGTTCGCTCCGAGCAGAGAACGCTCAGCCGGAGCCAGCAGTTTGTCAGCTGGAACCTGAATGCACCGGCCGCGGGAGTCTACTTCCTGCGCATGGTCGGAGACGACTGGGAGTCGTCCAACAAGGTGTGCACGATTCGATGACGTGACCGGGTTACGCCCTGGGCACGAACCGGGCGGCGATCAACCCGACGATCATCCCCACCGGTGCGTACATCACCGGTCCGATGAGCAGTTCCAGGCCGTGGGGGAACCCCGGGTACACGCGGGACGGCAGGAACTTGGGCCAGAACTCCAAATTCGCCCACAGCAGCACCAGAAGGATCGGCAGCAGCCCCGCCCACGGTGCCACCTGCGACCACGCGCCGGACCTGTCGAACCGCCTCCCGATGCGAAGCGCCAGCAGCAGAAGCAGAATCGGAAAGAACCCGAGAACGCCGCTCAGCAGCGGATTCTGTTTCCGCTGAACGGACTGCTCCGCCAGCGCGCGCCACGTTTCCCCCGGCAACATTCCGCCCGCAAGGCCCGCCACGACAAACACCCCCAGCGCGATGGCCAGGGGCGACAGCAGACAGACCAGCAGGAATCGGCGACTCATCCGATGACCGGGGGAGAAAGGCGGCGCGCCCGTGGGTGCACGAACGCGCCGCCGGACACTACTTCAGCGGCGGGATGCGGAGAGCCTGACCCGGATAGATCTTGTCCGGATCCTTCAGCATCGGCTGGTTCGCCTCGAAGATCTTCATGTACTTGCCGGCACTGCCATAGTGCTCCTTGGCGATCTTGCCGAGCGTGTCGCCACTCTTCACGGTGTACATGGCGGCCTCGGGCTCCTTCTTTTCCACGGTCATCCGGTTGTCCACCTGGGAGATGCCGTTGGTGTTGCCCACCAGAAGAACGACCTTCTCAAGGGTCTCCTGCGATGCCGCCATGCCACTCACGGTGGCGACCGAGTTGGCGACCCGGATGTCCAGGTTGTCGACATCGAAGCCGACGCCCTTCACGATGCCCTCAAGCACCTTGCCCTGGTCCTCCTGGACCTTGACCTCCGCTGCCGCGGGAGCCTCCTTGCCCTTCTTGCCGAACAGCTTCTCGCCTGCATCCTGCATGAAATTGACCAGTCCCATTCCAAGCCTCACTTGAGTCGATGTGGTTTGCGTTCGCTCCTAGCGACCGAACATCTTGCCCAACATTCCCATTCCCTTGCTCGCCATGTCCGACAGATCGACGTCGCCGTCGCCGTCGGCGTCCAGCAGCTGCCCCATCAGTCCGGAGGCCGCGGGGCTGCTCGACTCGATCGTCTTGCGCTCCTGCCCCAGCAGATTGGCCAGCGAACTCGCGTCCAGATTCTGCGTGCGCTTGGCCTTGCCGAGCGAACCCATCACGATCGGCGCGAGCATGGTCATGAGTCCGCCGACCGCCTGCGGATCCAGACCCGAAGCCTTGCCCACGCTGGACTCGACGCGGCCGCGCTTGCCGCCGAGCACGTGGTTGAGGATCCCGTCCCCCTTGCCGCTTCCGGGATTGCTGAGGAACGACGAGAGGTTGTCGAGCACGCTGCCGTCGTGGTCCTTGGACAGGGCGCTCGAGATGGCCTCGGCCCCGCCGCTCTGCGAGGAATTGCGGGCCAGCGCGCCCAGGAGGGCGGGCAGTGCGGCAGACGCGGCCTGCGCCGTCTTCGCCTCGTCGGCGCCGATCGCACTGCTGATCTGCTTGAGGGCTCCGCCGTCCAGGTGCTTCGTGATTTCATCCAGTAGCGACATCGTCTTCCTCCGGTTGCGTGGCCCCGGGTGCCGGCGCCGCGCGCCATCATACCCTTGCCGTGCAGAGCCAGCAACCACGGGCGGGGGGCGGTTTTGA
The DNA here is from genome assembly GCA_021604925.1 of Gemmatimonadota bacterium. GTDB lineage: Bacteria > ARS69 > ARS69 > ARS69 > ARS69 > BQJX01. The sequence continues at coordinate 2,253 of BQJX01000228.1, read as the reverse complement.
GGGCATATCCGGGCGTTCTTCGGGGCCACCGGCTGCCGGAGCGCGGCGCACTTGTCGGGGCCTACTCGGGGGCTACGGCGTCAACCCGGCGGGGATGCCGTCCGGAAAGACCGCGTCCATGGCCTCCTGGATCCGCTGAATGCGGTTCTCCGGATTCGGGTGGGTGCTCAGGAACTCCGGCGGCCGGTCTTCCCCGCCCGCCGCCGCCAGGATCTCCATGACCTCGATCATGGCGCGCGGATCGTAGCCCGCCTGCGACATGAACAGCACGCCCAGCTGATCGGACTGGAGCTCGTCCTCCCGGCCGTACTTCATGTTCACCATCTGGCCCACCATCTGCGCGGCGCGTTCGGTTCCGTAGCTGTCGGAGGCCACCAGGACCGCCCCGGTCAATCCCTGCGTGAGTCCCTGTTTGGCGATGCGGGCCGCCGAGTGGCGCCCGATCACGTGGCCGATCTCGTGTCCGAGTACGCCCGCCAGCTGCCCTTCCGTCGAGAAGCGGTCATAGAGCGCCGCAGTGATGAACACCTGGCCGCCCGGGAGGGCGAACGCGTTCACCGTCTGCGGATCCGCCAGCAGATGAAAGTCGAACTGCCAGTCGGTGTCGCGCGCCGCGCTTCGATTCACGAGGTCGTGCCCCACCCGATCCACGAGTTCCTGGAGTCGCGCATCCGGGTGCAGTCCGCCGTGCTGCTGAATCATGCGCGGGGCCGCCTGCAGGCCCATGGCGATCTCCTGGTGCGGAGTCAGGCTGATGTACTGCGTCTCGCCGGTGACCGGGTTGTACTCCCTGGACCCGAAATAGGAGACCAGCGCGAACGCGGCCATGATGAAGGCCACCACCAGTCGCGCCTTGCTGCCGTTGCGCGGCGCGGGACCGCGGCGCATCGACAGTCGACGGCCACCGAACGCCGACGAGGGACCCTGGATGCGTCGATACACTCTAGGCACCGGGAACCTCCGCCGCGGCATCTTCCCCGTCCGCGAACTCCTCCACTTCCAGCGCTTCGTAGATGCCGCCCGCCATCGCGCCGAAGAGGACATGCGTGGCCACGAGCACGCCGCTGCGCATGGCGAAGAACCACGGAAAGAAGTACGTGAGCGAGTACAGGTTGATGAAGTAGAGCGCCAACCCGAACAGCGCGCCGCCCACCACGCCCACTATCAGTCCGCCGCGATGCAACAGGTAGGCCACCAGAAGAGCGAACAGCAGGGACAGCGCGAAGTGCACCGCGAGCGCGGCCACCAGAGCGCCCAGGTGGAACGTGGCCGGCGGGGCCAGGATGCCGGGCCCCAGCACGACCGACGCGAACAGACGAACGATCACCCACGCGTTTCCACCCACAAGGAGCGGAGTCAGGACCACGTTCAATCCCAGGAACACCGCGCCCGCCATCCAGCCGGCCCAGAGGGCGGCGCTCCAGTCGACGAGCTGCTTCCCTCGGGATGGGCGGGGCCGACTCATGCGGAGGCCCGTTCCCGGCGCGGCTCGTCCAGCTTCGGCAGGGCGCGGATCGCGGCCTGGTAGCCCGCCTCGATCGCGAGGTCCCGGCGGCGGAAGGACTCCATCACGAAGTCGTCGGGCAGCTCGGGCGTGATCAGCACGTCCGGCGGATGACGACGGAGCCGGCGGCGCGTGAGGTCGGCCTGCGGAATGAGAAACGCCTTCATGAACAGGTCGGCGGTGAGCGGCCGGTCGCCCTCGATCAGGCTGCCCATCTGATGCCAGAGCGACGGCTCCGACAGATCCAGCGGACGGTTCGCGGGCTCGCCCACGTTCACCGCCACGACGGGTGAAGTGGTGCGCTTGCGAATCAGATCGACGGGCAGGTTGTTGAGCAGTCCGCCGTCGGCCAGCGCGCGGTCGTCGATCTCGTAGGCCGGCAGGATTCCAGGAATCGCAATGGTGGCCCGCAGCGCGGGCATCAGCTTGCCCGAGTCCAGCACCACGAGTTCGCCGCTGTGCAGATCCACGGTGGTGACCGCGAACGGAATCTCCAGCTCCTCGAAGCGATCACAGAGGTGTTCCCGCAGCACGCGCGCGATCCCGGCGCTGCCGAGGAAGGAGCCGCCCTTGCCCGGGGCCAGAGCCCGCGCACCCAGCTTCTTTTCCACGATCTCCTGGATTCGCGCGCCACCCAGGCCGCACGCGGCGAGCGCGCCGATGATCCCGCCCATGGAGCAGCCGAAGATGAAGTCCGGCTCCAGGGACCGTTCCTCCAGCGCGCGCAACACGCCCACGTGGGCGAAGCC
>BQJX01000227.1 GCA_021604925.1 Gemmatimonadota bacterium | reverse complement strand
TGCCGCGCTCCAGCGTACGACGCTTCCGGTGCACGGTCATCTCCACGGCGGCCACGGCGGAGGCGCCCCAGCTTCCGCGCACACACCGGTGAACCACGGCGTGGTGGTAGCGCCCGCCCAGGCAGCGTTCGCACGGAGCGCCCTGGGTGTACAGCAGGTAGTTGGGACACACGGCCTTGTAGTCGTGGAGCGTGAACACGGTCGGCACGCCGGCGTCGCGAAGCGCGTCCACGATGGACGGCGACAGTTGGTGGTGGAAGTTGTGCAGGTGGGCCACGTCCGGCTTCTCGCTCTGCAGAAGCGCCTGGATCGCGCGCTTGGCCGGACGCGAGTACACGGCATGGACTGCCGCGCGTGCCGCTCCGAGACCGCGAACCCCTTCGTAGCGGACGGCGGGAGCGAACCGGTCTTCCCACCCGGTCGGGACGTTGTCCGGCGACTGCATCGCAAACGGGACGACCGTGTGCCCCGCCGCGGCATAGGCCTCGGACAGGTCGAACATCACGCGCTCGGACCCGCCCTTCGGCCAGTAGAACTTGTTCACGACGAGGATCTTCATGGGTGGCCCAGACGCCCCCGCGGCCCCCTGGCCTCGATCAAACCTCTGACCGCGGTTTCCCCCCGGCCAGCCAGCGCGTGGCGATCCAACGCACCGGATCCGCCGGCTTCGTCCGCATTCCCGGTGCCACCGTGCAGCTCATCCAGCACTGCAGCTGGCATCCGCTCACGGCGGCGAGGACATCCAGCGTGTTCGGATCGTTCTCGATGTCCTCCCACGTGACCTCGTTCATGTCGCCCATGGGGCGGTTCAGGATGTTGCAGGGATAGACGACGCCCTTGTGATCCACGTGAATGTGGTTCGTGGCCGCGGTGCAGGGAACGCGACGCGGCTTGCCGTCAATGTAATCGATCATGCCGTCGGTGTAATAGGCCCGGAACCAGTCCTTGGGTCGCTTGGACCGCAACTGACGGGTGGCGATCTGGATCAGATCCGAACGGGTCCCGGCATCGCGGGGCACCATGTCGCCCTGATCCCCGAAGTAGAGCTCGCTGGAGTGGACGACCGAGCAGACGAAGTCCACCTTCAACTCCGCCGCCAGCTCCTTGACCCGCAGCAGCGCCCCCGGGTTGTCCTTGGAACCGGTGCAGGCCAGGCCCAGGTCCTTCATCCCGGCCTTCTTCAGCTCGTCGAGCGTGTGCATGATCTTGTCGAAGCAGCCCTTGTGGTTCCGGATCCGGTCGTGCTCCTCCCCCACGCCGTCGGTGGAGATCCGCACGGCGATCGGGCCGCGCTTGGCGAGATCCACGGTCTGCTCCACGATCTTCTCGGTGAGAACCCCGTTCGTGGAGAAGATGACACGCGGATTGTCCAGGCGTTCGCGCAGGACCTCGATGATCTCGGGGACGTCGTCCCGCATGAACGGCTCGCCCCCCGAGATGTTGATGCTCTTGAGACTGGGCGGCAATCGGCGATACCACTCCGGCGGCAACTCGTGCCGGTCCGGAGTGGACCAGATGTCGCACATCACGCAGAACGTATTGCAGCGATGATTGATCGCCAGGATCGCCTCGGTCGGGCGTAGGCGGATACTCATGCGGACTTGGCTCCCCGGAAGGAGTGCCGGACTCTAGGCCCGTGCACCCACCAGCTCCTTGAGCACCGACGCCACGTGCGCCGGGGCCTTTTCGTCCATCTCTGCGTAGAGCGGCAACGAGATCACTTCTTCCGCCAGCTTCTCCGAGTTCGGAAATGCGCCGGCTCCGAGTCCCATCGTTGCATATGCCGGTTGCAGATGCAGCGAGATCGGGTAGTGCACGCCCGCTCCCACTCCCTTGGCCTGCAACTGCGGCAGGATCACCTCGCGGTTGGGCACCCGCACCACGTACAGATGATAGACGTGGTGCACGTCGCCCTGCGGACTCATCGGGACCACGCCGGGCACGTCGGCCAGCAGCTCGTCGTACATCGCCGCAAAGCGACGACGCCCCCGGGTCCAGTCGTCCAGGTGGCGCAGCTTCACGTCCAGGATCGCGGCCTGCAGGCCGTCCAGGCGATAGGCGTAGCCCTCCGTGATGTGCTCGTACTTGGTGGTGCGCCCGTGGTCCCGCAGGAGACGGATGCGATCGCCCAGCTCCTGATCATCCGTGACGATCCCGCCCGCGTCGCCGTAGGCGCCGAGGTTCTTGCCCGGGTAGAAGCTGTAGCACGACACGCGCCCCATGGAGCCGACGTTGCGTCCCTTGTACCGGGCACCGTGCGCCTGGGCCGCGTCCTCGATCACGGCGAGGCCGTGCCGCTGCGCGATCTCCAGGATGGGATCCATGTCCGCCGGATGCCCGAAGATGTGAACCGGGATGACCGCCTTGGTGCGCGGAGTGATCGCCGCCTCCAGCTGGTCGGGATCCAGGCAGCCGTCGCTCAGTCGGCAGTCCACGAACTTGACCGTGGCTCCGGTCTGGCTGATCGCCTCGGTCGTGGCGATGAACGTCCACGGGGAGGTGATCACCTCGTCACCGGGACCGATGTCCAGTGCGGTCATGGCGATATGCAACGCCGCGGTACCGCTGGCCAATCCGACGCAATGGTCCACGCCGACGAACTTCGCGAAATTCTCCTCGAAGCTCGCGACGGCGGGGCCCCCGATGAAAGCGCAGCTCTCGACGATCCTGCCGATCGCGTCGTCGATTTCCGGCTTGATGGTGTTGTACTGCGCCCGAAGATCGTTGAAGGGGACGTTCACTGGGCCGAACCTTTCTCGCTGGGGGACGGATCAGGATGCAACGGAAGCTGCAACCCGTTCTGGCGAATGGACTCGCAGGCGCGTTCGATCACCCGCACGACGGACAGTCCTGCGACTCCGTCGGAACGGGGAGTCTCCCGCTTCTGGATACAATGGATGAAGTGCTGGCACTCGTTCTTGAGCGGCTCGTTGTCGTCGAGACGGGGCGTGTAGATGTCCCCGAACCGGTACGAGAGCTGGAACTCGCCGAAGGTGTCGTAGTGGGGCTGCACGGTCACGCCCTTGTCGTAGACGCGGATCTTCTCGGTCGTGGAGACGTCGTCGTAGACCAGCATCTTCTTGCTGCCCACCACCGTGATGCGGCGGATCTTGTCCGGGTTCAGCCACGAGACGTGCGTATGCGCCACGATGTCGCCCGGATAGGTGAGGTTCACGAAGGCCACATCCTCGATCCCGGCCTGGATGTACGCCTGGCCGTGCGCGGCCACCGACTCCGGCTCGGAGCCCAGGATGTAGTTGAGAATGGAGATGTCATGCGGAGCCAGATCCCACACCACGTTGATGTCCTCCTGGAACAGGCCCAGGTTCACGCGCGTGGTGCTGATGTAGTAGATGTGGCCGAGTTCCCCGGAGGAGATCAGGTCCTTCATCTTGTTCACGGCCGCCGTGTATAAGAACGTGTGCCCGGCCATAAGGACCATCCCGCGATCCTCCGCGATCCCCTGCAGTTCTTCGGCCTCGGCCACGCTGGCGGCCATCGGCTTTTCCACCAGGACGTGCTTGCCGGCCTCGAGCGCTCGCTTGGCGATCGGGTGGTGCGTGGACACCGGCGTGGCCACGAGGATCGCATCGATCTCGGGATCCTCCAGCACGGAATCCACCGAAGTGGACGTTTCCACCGACGCGTACAGCTGGGAAATGTGACGCAGGCGTTCCTTGTTGAGGTCCACCGCCGTCTTCATTCGCACGCCTGGCATCTGCGCGAAGTTCCGGATCAGGTTGGGTCCCCAATATCCACATCCGACTACGGCTACTGAAAGCACGATGCAGCTCCTTTGATGATTAGCCTCACGTCAGTAGGCTCCCTCGCCATACAGCACGACGGGAATGGTACGGAACAGAATCTCCAGGTCCGTCTTCAGGGACCAATGGTCGATGTAGTACAGGTCCAGCAACACCATCTCGTCGAAGGGAACGGTGGAACGCCCACTCACCTGCCAGAGTCCGGTCAGCCCGGGCTTGGCCCGGAGGCGCTTCTTGTGCCATTCCTTGTAGTGGTTCAGCTCGTAGAAGATGGGAGGGCGCGGCCCGACCACACTCATCTCCCCCCGTACCACGTTCAGCAGCTGCGGCAGCTCGTCCAGGCTCGTGCGGCGCAGGATGGCCCCGATCGGAGTGATTCGCGGATCCTTTGTCATCTTGAAGACGGACTCGGCCGACTTCTTTTTCTCGTCCGTGAACTCCAGCTGCTTGCCGGTGATGAAGTTCGTGGCGTACTCGCGATGAATGGCATCATCCGTCTCGAGGCGCATCGTGCGGAACTTGGACATGGTGAACTCGCTGCCGAACTGGCCGGCGCGCACCTGTCGGAAGAGCACGGGACCCGGCGAGAAGATCTTGATCAGCATGGCGATGAAGAGGAACAGCGGGAAGAAGCACAGCAGCAGCCCGCCGGCCACCAGAAGGTCGAACGCGCGCTTGATGAAGAGGCTCAACTGCGGCGCGGTGTCGGTTCGGATCTCGTACGTGGGCACGCCGTCGATCGTCTCCACCTGCGTGTCCGCGACAATGAGATGAAGAATGTCATTCACAAGGCGGACCGGGAGTCCCGCGGTCATGCAGCGGGACATCATGGCCAGGGTGCCCTCCTGCCCCAGGCTGGGGATCGCCACAAAGACCTGATCCGCCTGAACCTCCCGCACGACCTCCGGGAGGATGTCCGCGGAACCGTGCACGCGAACCCCGTCGATCTCCATTCCATGCTTGGCGGGATCGTCGTCGACGAACGCGACCACGTCGTAGCTCAGCGCCTCGTTCTCGCGGATGCGCGCCAGGAAGCGCGTGCCCTCCACCCCGGCGCCGACAATCACGATTCGCTGGTGACGCGAGTGCTCCGAGAAGTGGCGGCGATAGAACGGGCGCAGGATCGCGAACCGGACGACCAGGGACAAGGTCATGGTGAACAGCCAGGCAAAGATCAGAACCAGGCGCTTCTCGTAGAAGTAGCTGGTCTTGGTCAGGAACCCGAGCGCGAGCACAAAGAGACAGCCGAGCGAGACCGCTTTCATCACCCCGACGATCTGGTCCAGGGTGGTTTCCAGGCTTCGCGGTCGGTAGAGACCGTTCGCTCCATGCAGCAGCACCCAGGTGGGCAACAGGATCACCAGCGTCCACCAGTGCTCGATACGCAGCGGCTCGGAAGGCCCCTGGAAGAGCCCGGTGTCGAAGCGGAACATGTGCGCGCCCACGAACCCGGTCACCAGGACGGCCGCATCCAGCAGCATGGCCGTGATGACGAGGGACAGCTCCGACGGCCGCGAACGGTCGCGGGGAGGCGACTCCGGGGGACCCGCGGGCGCGGTCGTGGAAGGCTCGGTCACAGCGCTCATGGTCCCTCTTTGGGGGTTTCCCCGGTCGGCGTAATCCCTTGGAATTGTAGCCGATTACGCGTTCTCGATCCAGTGGATTCGAATTCCCCGGCGGGCGAGAGCAGGCTGCGGTAGACGTCCAGCGTCCGGTCCACGACCCGTTCCAACCCGAAGCGTTCCTGAGCCGCGCGTCGACCTTGCGCGCCCATGGCGGCTGCCGCTTCGGGATCGTCCAAGAGCTCCCCCAAAGCTACGGACAACGCGGCGGGTC
>BQJX01000226.1 GCA_021604925.1 Gemmatimonadota bacterium | reverse complement strand
GCCCCGCGGAGCGCCGCCGCCACGCACGCCGCGGACACCGTCTCCCCGACGCCCAGCACCCGGTCCAGCGTGCGGGCGCTGGCCTCCCCCACCATGAACACGCCATCCACGAGGTGGGCCAGCTCGACGTGGACGGCGTCGATCCGCCGTTCCAACTCGGGGCGGTCCGCGGCCGCCGCCAGTTCGGCCACGGCCGTCCGGTGCCGCTCCTCGATCGCCGCCAGCTGCGCGCGATAGGTCTCGTCCCGGGCTTCCGCCCGCCGCGCCACGTCCAAGAGCGCGTCCGTCACCCCGCCGAAGGCCGACACCACGACCGCGAGCGGGCCCTCGTTCCGGGCGGCCGCCACGATCGCCACGACTCCCCGGATCCGCTCCGGGGTGGACACCGAACTTCCGCCGAACTTGAGAATCCGCATCTAGTCCGCCTCGGCCGGATTCCAGGCCTTCTTCAGGATGACACCCTCCTTGGTCCTTCCGTCGATGAGGATCTCCAGCGACTCCGGAGCCCGCAGGTGCCTCACCCAGCGCCCTTCTTCCACGGTCGGCAGCTCGTCGAGCCAGGCCCGATCCAGAAAGCCATGCTCGCGGTCGTGAACATGAAAGTAGCCGATTCCGTAGCTCGTCATGTTCTGGAAGAAGTGCGTCCCCTGTGACGGCTCCACGGGTACGTCCTCCAGATCGCACTCCAGGATCGCCCGCGCCCCCGCGATCTGGCTCCACGTCACGGGGATCCCGAGCCACCGATCCGAGGTGCCCCAGCGACCGGGGCCGACCAGCACGTAGCGCTGGCCTTCGGCCACCAGCTTCTCGTTGAAGCGGCCCACCTCCGCCGCGATCTCCACCGTGTGCTCGCGCGCGAACGTCTCCGGGCGCACGGCCAGGATGTCCCGGATGCCCACCTCGCGACCGTTCCCGAGCGCGCTGGGAGACCGGGCCAGCAGGTTCTCCTGCACGTACTCCATGTTCACGGCGCGCGCCCCCGTGTCCACGCCGGCCGCCGGCCGAATCTGCAGGAAGGCGAACTCCTTCCGCCCCTCGTGTTCCGGATCCAGATTGACCGCGAACTCGATCTCGGCCGGCCCCGACAGCCCGCGATTGGCGAGTTCCAGCAGCAGCCCGATCACTTCGCTGAACGGAGCGATCTGCCCCTTCAGGAGCGGCGCGAACGTGACGAGCCGCACGCCGGGGCGTGAGATGCCATCCACCACCGTGTCGTTCTCCGGCGAGTACGTGGATCCCACCGGCCACAACATGCCGTGCCGCTCGGCGTCCGTGAGGTCCAGCTGCACCAGGTTCGAATCCGGATCGAAGAAGTCCACGGGGCGCGTCACGTCGAGGGCCCAGAAGCGGCGTTGCGCGTTCTCCAGGATGTCGGCGGTCATGGAGAACTGCGGTAGCGACTCCGGGTGGGCGGGCGAAAAGCGCACCGTGCGTCCGCCTTCCACGACCGTCTTGCCCAGCCCCAGCGCAACGCTGGAGGTCCCTTCCTCCGGCGTCATGTTGCCGATGGGATAGAAGTTCAGCGAGTTCGCGACCCCGCTCACGTGCGGGTAGACGTAGTCGCCGCAGCGGCGGCCGATGATCTGCTGGATCACCACGGCCATCTTCTCCTCTTCCATGCGATGCGGAGTGGTGGCGATGTACGCCTTGGCGTCGCGGAAGAACGTGGACGCGTAGATGAACTTGATCGCGTCCAGCAGCTGCTGGAGGCGGACCTCGCGATCCTCGTGGGCGTTCGGCAGCATCTGCGTGTGGTAGATGCCCGCGAAGGGCTGGAACTGCGAGTCCTCCAGCAGGCTCGAAGAACGCACGGCAATCGGATACAGCACGCTGTCCAGGAACACGGCCAGGTCGCTCACCACCTTCTTGGGAAGGTGCCCGGCCAGGAACCGCCGCAGGATCACGCGATCGTCCTGCTCGTGGAGCCCGAACTCCAGCAGGTTGTTGGCTTCCAGGAACTCGCCGAAGACATCGGTGCCGACCACGGCCGATCGCGGCACGAACACGCGCAGCTGCGGGAAGTGGTTCTCGATCTCGTAGCGGCTGAGGACCTCGTGCGTGAACGCCAGGCCGCGCCCCTTGCCGCCCAGCGAGCCTCCCCCGATCCGGACGAACTCCGTGCTCGCCTCGAAGCGCGCCGGATCGAAGTCCTCCACGAGTCCGCGCCGGGTGCGTTGCCGGAACGTCACCAACGTCTGCCGCAGGAACGTGCGCATCTCCTCCACGTTCTCGAAGTCGTTCACCTGCTTCAGGCGCAGCGCGCTGGCCGCGCCGAACTCGGTCCGCGCCATGAGCCAGTTCGAGAAGTGGTTCAGGCGGCCGTGGAACTGAAGCGACTCCTTGGGCACGCTCTCCAGCGCCTTGACCATGGTGCGGACGTCGACGGCGCGCCCCACCTCGGTGCCGTCGGGGAGGCGAAACACGAAGTCGCCAAAGCCGAGGTTCTCCAGCATGAACCGGCGGAAGTCGTTCAGCAGCGTGGGCGAGCGCTTGTGCAGGAACGTGGCGCCGAGAAAGCTGGCCGTCTCGCGCGCCCCCTCGTCGCTGGACTGGAGCACCATGGGGACGTACGGATCCTCTTCCCGGATACTGCGGAGGAGTTCCACTCCGGCCTGCGGATCCAGGTGGCCGCCCCGGGGAAACCGCACGTCGGAGATCACGCCCAGCACGACCTCCTGGAAGTTGCGGTAGAGCTCCCACGCTTCTTCGTACGTGGTGGCCAGCAGCACCTTGGGACGGGCGCGCATCCGCAGCAGCTTCTGAGTGACGTTCACGCTCTCGTGGATCAGCGCGGAGGTCTGCTTCATCAGCTCGTCGAAGAGCATGGGAAGATACGACGAATAGAACGGAACGCTGTCCTCCACGAGAATCACGACCCGCACCTGCCCCACGTTCGTGTCGTGCTCCACGTTGAGGGCATCTTCGGTGAGTTTGATCACGGCCAGGAACAGTCGTACGTCGCCGCGCCACACGAACACCTTGTCGATTCCCCGAAGCTTGTGGTTCGCCTCGAGCAGCCCCAGTTCACGCGTGTCGTAGGTCAGCAGGTAAAGCGGAAGACCCGGGTGCATGCCCTTGACCTGCTCCCCGAACTGCTGCACGGAGATGTCGCCGACCCGGGCCATGGTGATCACGAGATCAAAGCGCCGCGTCCGCAACAGTTCCAGCGCGGCTTCCGCCGTGGCCACGCGGGTCAGGTACGCCGGCGCGGAGATCGACAGGTTGTGGAACTCGCCGAAGATCTGCTCGGCCAGACGCCCGTCTTCGGCGAGCGCGTAGGAGTCGTACAGACTGGAGACGAGCAGGATGTCGCGCACGTGGTACGGCCGCAGCGATTCGAACCCGACCGTCCGCTGGCTGTACGAATCCAGCAGCCGATCCAGGATCGGGTTCGGACTCATCTCAACGTCCTTGCGTGCGCAACGGGGCGGCGCCCAGCGCGGCCTGGGCCCGCGCCGTGAGATCGTTTACCCAGCCCTGTGTCTCCTGCTCCAGCCGCGGCAGGCGACTGGACTCCTCCGCGAGCCGGAGCAGCAGCTTCACTTCCGAGACGTAGTCGGGCACCGCCACCGACTCCGCCCCGATGCCGACCGGGCCGCCGTCCAGGCCCTTCATGTTGTGGTAGTTGCCCAGCGGCACGGCGAGTCCGCCGCATCGGTACCCGGCCGCGCAGAACGCGGTGGCCTCGCACGATCCGCCGTCCATCAGTCGGCGCTGGAAGCGGAAGTCGGGATCGGACGCGGCCAGCTCCTGGGAGAAGCGATGCAGCACGCCCATCAGACGCGGCTCGAACAGCGACCGGGCATCCCCCACGCGGACGATCACGCCGCCACCCTGCGGTGCGTGCGGCAGGGCGCGGGAGGTCTCCAGCGAGAGCACGCGCGCATTCCTGGGAATGGCGCGCGCCCGGATGCCCGCCAGCGCTCCGAAGAGCCCGATCTCTTCCGCGCGGGTGAAGTAGCCCCACACGTGGGCGCCGCGCGGACGTCGGCGATTCACTTCGTCCAGGGTGGCCAGCGCCGCCGCGACTCCCAGGAGATCGTCCAGACAGCGCGACTCGATCCGGCCCCTCCGAACCGCGTACGCGGGGAACGCCCACATGGTGAATCCGCCCGCCTCCGCGCGACCCCGCGTGATCCGCGCGTTCGCCGAAGCCAACATGCCCGGACGTCGCCCGCCCTTGGCCGAGGCCGACGTGAGCGTTCCGCGGCCGATCGCACGGGTGGAACCGTGCCGGTAGAAGTCCAGCGACGTGCCGCGCTTGGCGTGCGGCAGGCGCACGCCGCCGCGGAACTCCAGGTGCGCGCGATCCCCCTTCAATTCCGTCACCACAAAGCCCGGGTGATCCAGATGAGCCACCAGCACGAGCGGCGGCGACTTCGGCTTGCGGGCGCCGGGGTACTTCACGATCAGGTTGCCCCAGCGATCCTGGTCCAGCGACAGTCCGGGGCGAGCGGCCACGAACCCGCGGATCCAGTCGGCCGGCGACTCTTCCAGCAGGGGTGCCGTGGGACGTCCCAGGATTCCTTCGGCGATCTTCAACCAGCGCTTCGTGGGTGCGCGACCCGCCATGCCGTCCCTACCGGTTCTTGAAGGGGAGATAGCTCATGAAGTCCGCGTGATGCACGATGTACGCCTCGGTGGAGCGGGTCACCAGATTGCCTTCGTCCGCATGCGCCGCAATGATGTGGCACACGTCGTCCGGAACGCCGCACTCCATCGCCACGGCCACTCCGGTGAACGGATGCCGCAACTTCCGACCGCGATCCGACTGGACCGCCTTCCCGTTCACGGTCTCGTACTCGAGCACCTTGCCCACATCGGCCAGGATGGCTCCGGCAATCACGGTGTCCAGGTCGATGGGCAGCTTGGCCCCGAAGAACTCGCCCATGGCCTCCGCGGAACGACGGGCAATGTGAACCACCGCGCGCTTGTGCTCCATGAACGTGACGTCCAGATCCGGGATCAGCAGCGTGAACGGGATCTTGCGCAGGTCCATGGGATCCAATGGACTGCGCTCCAGGGAGACTTCCCAGGTCCGCGTGACCGCTTCCTTCAGTTCGGGACTCTGGATCCACTCGATCTCGGGCCAGAGCTGCTGCACCACGTCTCTCACCGGATACTCCTCCCAGGATGGGTTCCAACGGACTTCAGCTTCGCAAGTTAGCGGCAGACTTGGCGGCAGACAATGACAACTGGCAGGGGGCGACCGGCGTGCCGTCGAGGGCTCAACGGCGTCCGGAGACGGACCGGTTGCCGGCCCCGTGAATTGACCGCGAGCGCGGCGGCGTGATACCCTCCATAGCTGGTCAAGTGTCCGAAAACGCAGAAGATACCGTGTCGGTCAGCGCCAAAGGGTCCCGCATGAACGTCCTCGGAATCAGCGCGTGGTACCACGACTCCGCCGCCTGCCTGGTGCGCGACGGCGAGATCGTTGCCGCCGCCCAGGAGGAACGGTTCACGCGCAAGAAGCACGATCCCGAGTTCCCGCATCACGCCGTGCGATCCTGTCTGGAAATCGGCGGGATCACCGCGGACCAGGTGGATGCGCTGGGCTTCTACGACAAGCCGTTCCTCAAGTTCGAACGCCTGCTGGAGACGTAC
>BQJX01000225.1 GCA_021604925.1 Gemmatimonadota bacterium | reverse complement strand
ATCGGCCTGGTGTTGCTGGCGGCCGGCATCATTGCGGCGCTCGGCGCCGGCGGTGCGCGTGGCCGCGTGGCCGCGCTTGTGATCCTGGTCGGGGCCGCCGCGGGACTGGCCGCGGTCCCCGAGGAGCGGGCGGATCCGGCCTCGGGTCTTCTCGCGATCGCGCAAAGCTCCTACGCCGAGATCCGGGTGGTGGAGAAGAACGGGCTGCGTCACCTGCTGATCGACGGGGGAATGCACGCCGTGGTGGAACCCGAGACGTGGCGCTCGTGGCATCCCTACAACGCCGCGCTGGACGTGCTGAAGCCACTCCACCCCGAACCCGGAGATCTGTTGCTGGTCGGCCTGGGCGGTGGCTGCCTGGCCAAGCGGTTCACCACGCACGGATGGTCGGTCCAGGCCGTGGAGATCGATCCGGTGGTGGGCCGGATCGCGGAGGAGTTCTTCGGGCTCACGGATGCGGATGCGGAACGGTTCTACGAGGATGGGCGTCGTTTCCTGGAGCGGGCGGAACGCCGCTGGGACGTGATCATTCTGGACGCGTTCGGGAGTTCCTCGATTCCGTTTCATCTGGTGACCGCGGAGGCGTTCGGGCTCGCGCGAGAGCGCCTGAATCCCGGGGGAATCCTCGCGTTGAACATGGAGGCACGCGGCTGGGATGATCCGCTGGTGGCGTCGCTCGCCGCGTCGCTCCGTCTCCATTTCGCGAGCGTGTGGGCGCTGCCGACCTCCGAGCCGCCGGATCAACTCGGGAACGTGATCCTGCTGGCCAGCGCCGGACCGTTGGAGTTCGACGAGTATACGGCCCTCCCGCGCCCTCGCGACCACCTCGGCGAAGAGCACAGCCATTTCTGGGCGGTGGAACTCACGCACGCCTGGGACAATCGCTTCGAGCCCGACGCAGCGGGCGCCCTGCTGCTGACGGATGACCGGAACCCGGTGGATCTCTGGTCCGAGTCCATCAACCTACAGGCCCGCGCGGTACTCCACCGCTACTTCGACGACCAGGGCGGTGGCTGGTAGCCGCCGGCGACTGTGATTCCGGGACGGACCCAAAAAAAAGGGCGCCCCGCGAAGGGCGCCCCGGAACAAACTGCCAGGCCGGAGCTAGTTCCCGACCATCTGCATTCCACCGCCGTAGAAGTCCAGCACATCGTCGATCGGATTGGCGATCGCGATGGCGAACTTGTTGCAGCTGGTGCTGCCGGCAAAGAGCAAACCCACGCAACGTGGGTTGGTGGTGATGTCCTCGACCATGAGGGACCCGGAGTCCCCACCGTCCAGGAACTTGCAACGGGCGTTTGTGATGATGATCTGGCCGGTGAACGTCTTCGTGAACGCCGTACCACCCGCACACTCGTTCTCGTAGGTGATGCTGACGGTTGCATTCAGGCCGTCCACGGTGCCGCGGCCCAGGCCGGTCGTGCGTCCCATCTTCTTGACGTCCTGGCCCACGAAGGCGCCCGCGGTCGCGGAAGAGAGAACCCCGATGTCCAGGATTTCGCCCGTGCCGCTGACCTGTCCCGGAATCACGGCCGCGATGCCCGCATCGACGTTGCCGCCGGGGAGGCTGCCGCCACCGTTGACGAGCGTGGCCACGTCGAGCGAGTTGTTGGCGTTGCAGCCCACGTCGATCAGCGCCGGCTGGATCACCGGGTCGCCGGCCGAGGCCGTGCGCCCGTTGCCGCCGTTGACGATGTCCGCGTAAAGCACATGGTAGTTGCTGAGGATGTACTGCGTCCCTCCGCCGTCCTCGATGAGGCCGCCGAGGGTGCCACCGCAGCAGTATCCGTTCGCCAGGTCAAAGCGCCAGCCACCGGACGTACCCAGCTTGATCGGAGCGGTCTGGGGGGCCTTGGGATTCGTGCCGTTGGAACCACCCATGCTGCCGCCCATGCTTCCGCCGCGGGCCACGAGCTTGCCCGTCACGAAGACGTCCACGCCGAGACCGTCAAGATCGGCGGGAAGGCCCACGAGGTCGGACTCGCTCTCGACGTACACCTTCACGGCCATCTGGCCGGCAGCGTCCACGCCGACGGCCGTGCCGACCACGCCCGGACGGCTGAGCAGGTCGGCCGTGTGGTTCTCCTGGACCGTGATCGCGTTGCGAACGTCCACGTGATTCCGATCGAGGACTTCGTTGGTTACCATCGCGACACCCTGGGGTGCGCTGTCCGGAGCGACGGGGGAACGTTCGTCACCGCAACCGACGGCGAGAAGCGAAAAGACCGCGAGAGTGGCAACTACCGCTGAGACTTTCACGCGAAGATCCATCGTCATCCAACCTCCCTTTCGTGGGCCCAGGGGAGTGGGAGGAACATGGCCCACAAGTGGTTGATCCTAATAGGTCGCCCGCCTCAGTCCAACACCAAACGCGACCGGTGGCGACGTACGACCGGGAGTCGGAGACCCGCCGATTCCGGCCTGGTTGCTGTTGCAGGGCCGAGCGTGCCGTGAGGGGGAGCGAGGGGAGTCAAGAATGCAGGTGGTGAGTCCCCGGAGCACGGAGCAGGGGTGCTCCGCCTTCAGTTTCCTTTCCGCACGGTCGATTCGTCTATACTCTGGGCTTGGAGCCCCGTAGCAACTCGTCTCCACCGTCAGCATCGTTGGCGCTCTCATCCGGAAGGAAACCATGAAGACGACGTCCCTGTTCCCATTGCTCGCCGGTTGGGCGGCCACAGCCGCTCTCGCGATCGTGCTTGCGGCCGCGCCCGGCCATGCCTTTGAAGTCGACATCCTGCTGGATACGAACCCACCTCCGCAGTCCGCGGACCTGCTGGATTACATCGAGTCCGTTCGCCCGGAGTCTCACATCCTGGTGGGATTCGACGGGGCGGACCTTGGGGAGGGCCCCGGCGATGGCCGCAACGAGATCGTGGCCGCCTCGTTCGAGTTCGACGCTCCGGAGCGCATCGTGGCGGCGTTCTTGACCGTGGACTTCACCAAGGGCGATCGGGGAGCCGATACCGACAACCTCAACTTCGCGGACGACATGAGCCCGTGGGGGGAGTTCTCTCGCGCGTACGGCAACGCACTTCTGCGCGATCTGGAGTCGGGAGTCCGTCAGAGTATCCGGGTGGATCTCTTTGATGTCCCCGGGCGCCCGGGAGACGACGCTTCCTACGATCTCTCGGAACTCCTGGCGGATGGCGACCTGGACGTCGCCTTCACCGACGACTCCATTGTTCACTCCATGCGCCTGCAGGTTCGCACGTCGGACCTTCCGGATCTGGAGGACCTGGCTGAGATGGTGCGCGCCGCGTCGTTGCATCACGGAATCGAGAACGCGCTGCTCGCCAAGATCCGGGCGGCGTCCCGAGCGCTGGAGAAGGACAACGAGGAAGCTGCTCGCGGCTCGCTCCAGGCGTTTCTGAATCACGTTCGCGCGCAACGCGGCAAGAAGATCCCCGTCGCCGATGCCGACGTGTTCACCGAGACGGCCCACGCGATACTGGACGATCTGGCGGCCGACGACGATGTCGTTGCGGATCGGATGCTCCACGGGGAGCGCTCCCTGAACGCCGGGGTCGTCGCGAGCTTCGAACTGGCACCGAGCGCACCCAATCCCTTCTCGCGATCCACCGAGATCCGCTTCCAAATGAACCGTGCCGCGGCGATCGACCTGGCCGTCTATGACGTGAGCGGCCGTCGTGTTCGCGCGATGCGGAGTGGGCAGATCTCCGCCGGTTCCCGGACCGAGGTGTGGAACGGATTGGACGATTCCGGGGCGCGGGTGGCCGCGGGAACCTACTTCGTCCGGCTTCGGTCGCAGGATCACTCGCAGACGCGACGAGTGGTGCTGGTGGGTCGGTAGCAGGGGGCCGCGCTCCGCGGTCCTACCCGAAGCCCAAAAAAGGGGGGCCGCAACCGGGATGGTTGCGGCCCCTCTTCGCGGATCCTCAGCGAAGTCGGACGATCCGGACCGCGTCTTCCCTGGCGCCCCCTTCGGGACGCGCAAAGTAGACTCCTGCCGGCACCGTTGCCCCCGACTCGTCACGTCCGTCCCAGCGAATGGTTCCGATTCCCGAGAGTCGCGCCACCTGACGTCCGGCCACGTCCACAATCGTCACGAGCCGTGTTGCCCCGCCGGTCGCGGCGAATTGCAGCGTGGTGGACGCGCGGAACGGATTCGGCGCCGCGACCAGCGAACCGCGCGAGATCGGCGCTTCCGGAGTTGCCGTGGGATTCAACGTGGCTCCCCGGTGATACACCTTTTCCGTGAAGTCGCGCGCGTCCATCCAGGCGATCTCGACGTCGCCGGCCGGGGAGATCGCCGCCGACGGATGGCCCAGATCCCGGGCGAGGCCGTCGCCGGTGAGCATCTGTTCGGGGCCCCAGAAGCTCCCTCCATCCATGGAGGTGCCGGCCCAGATCTCGAACTGTCCGGTGACCGGGTCCTTGCCTTTCCACACGGCAATCGCCAGGTTTCCACGCCGCGTGACCATCGGACTGGAGATGTTGGTGGTGCCGTCGCTTTCGTCGATCTGCACTTGTGGCGCGAACGTGGTGCCGCCGTCCGTACTCCGCGCGCTCATCGTGTGATAGGCGGCGGGAAGCCCTCCCACCTTGCCCCAGACCACGAGCACATCCTGTCCCTCGGCGGTGATGGAGGGAGGTGACCCCGGGCATGCGAAGAAGATCGTGCCGCCCGAGTCCACACGAACACTGGAAGGGAACGTGGCTCCGCCGTCCGTCGAACGGGAGACATACATCTTCCGCCTGTTGTTCTCGTTGTTCCGGTAGGCGACCAGGACGGTCCCGTCCTCCAGGATGATGGGGTCCGCCGTGCAGCATTCGCAGGGCACGTCCGGTGACCCCACGGCCGGATTCGACGGGGCGCCGAACACGCCGAATTCGTCTTGGGCCCGAAACTGGTGATCGGGTTCGCCGGTCGCGCTGTCGTAGTGGATCCAAACCTTCGCCACGCGGCCGTCGGGGAACAGGGTGCCGGTGGTGTAAGCCCGTTCCTCCACGGTGGCGTCGTCCGCGCGGACCTCTCCCTCCCAGGACACGCCCTGGTCGGTCGAGCGTGAAAACCACATCGGCCGGTTGGCGAAGTCCGTGCCCTCCCACGTGGCGAGGAGATTGGGGCCGTTGACCTTCAATTCCAGTCCGTCGCCGATTCCGTAGCGGACTCCGGGCATACCGGTGGTCAGTTGCACTGCGGCTCCGTACGCGCTCCCGGCCGACGCGGCATCCACGATGAACACGCCTTCGGATCCGAAGGTATTGGTCGCGATCCAAGCCAGGTGCTTGGCGCCGTCCTCGGTGAACACGACGCGCGGGCGCTGGTTGGTCGTCCACGTGGACGATGCGGTCAGCAACTCCTCGGGCGCCAGACTCAGTGTCTGAGCGGGGACCTGAGAGTAGGCGAGGCTGAGGCCAAGGAGCGAAACGGGAATCGTGCGGATCAGCGAGGGCATGGCAAGCTCCGGTTCCGGGGTGGAGTGAGAGTAGCACAGGCCACCGGCTCGGTTCAGGCGGGTGTCACAGGGGCGGCCGGTCGCCAGGATCGTGGACCGTCTCTTCGAATGGAACCAGGACCTCGAAGTCGAGCAGGGAACGCACGATCTCGGGGGCGAGGTACACGCCGTGCTCCTGGACGACCTTGGCG
>BQJX01000224.1 GCA_021604925.1 Gemmatimonadota bacterium | reverse complement strand
GCTCTCCCCCGACCGTACATTGACTTGTTCCTCACCCATGACGCGAGGAGACGGGCCCCCTCGGGGCGCGCGCCTCGATCGTCCCCAAAAGCGGGCTCCACCGCGCGGGGTGCTCTCGTTCGCGACGAGTGCTCGCAAGGTCGAGCCCGAAACCGGTTCGCAGGAGTTCAGAATGACGGAAGTCGCCAGCGCAAGCATGGCCAAGATGTTCGTGAATGGAGAATGGGTCGAAGCCGCCAGCGGCAAGACCACCGACGTGATCAACCCGGCCAACGGCACGGTCGTGGAGAGCGTCCCCAAGGCGAATCGCGCCGACACGCAGGCGGCCATCCGCGCCGCCGAGGATGCGCTCCCGGAGTGGGCCGACACGTCGCCCGACCAGCGCGCCGCCCTGATCCTGGCCGGCGTGGACAAGATCAAGCAGCAGTCCAAGGAACTGGCCAAAGTGCTCTCGGCGGAGCAGGGCAAGCCGGTGTTCGAGGCGATGGGCGAGATCCATCACTTCCTCCACGGCATGACCTTCTACGCGGGCCTCGCCAGCAAGATCCGCGGCTCGCAGGTTCCGCTGCCTCCGGACATGGGCAAGCATTCGTTCGGTCTGGTCATGAAGCGGCCGGTCGGCGTGTGCGGCGCCATCATCCCGTGGAACTTCCCGATCACGCTCATGGGCACCAAGCTGGGTCCCGCGCTGATCGCCGGCAACACCATCATCGTCAAGCCGGCCAGTTCCACGCCGCTGACCACCATGAAGATCATCGGCCTCATGAGCGAAGCCGGCTTCCCCGCGGGCGTGCTGAACTGCGTGACCGGTCCCGGTCGCGAG
The DNA here is from genome assembly GCA_021604925.1 of Gemmatimonadota bacterium. GTDB lineage: Bacteria > ARS69 > ARS69 > ARS69 > ARS69 > BQJX01. The sequence continues at coordinate 4,870 of BQJX01000224.1, read as the reverse complement.
GTCGGCGAGGAGCTGCTGTCCAACCCCACCGTGCGTCGGATCGCGTTCACGGGTGAGTCCGGCACCGGACGTCGCGTGATGGAAGTGGCCGGTCCCCAGTTCAAGCGGATCACGCTGGAGCTCGGCGGCTCGGATCCCATGATCGTGATGCCGGATGCGGACATGCGCAAGGCCGTGAGCGGCGCGCTGATCGGTCGCTTCTGGAACGCCGGGCAGGCCTGCCTGGCCGTCAAGCGGCTGTACCTCCACGAGGACATCCACGACGAGTTCCTGGAGGCGCTGATCAAAAAGGTGAACGCGTACGAGCCGGGCGATCCCTCCACCAAGCCGGAGAAGCCGGCGGTCCGGATGGGCCCGCTGCACACCGCGGCCCAGCGCGACGAGATCGAGGAGCAGCTGGCCGACGCCGTGTCCAAGGGCGCCAAGGTCCTCTGCGGCGGCAAGCGTCCGGAAGACCCGGCGCTCGCCAAGGGTCACTTCTTCCACCCGGCCGTGGTCACGAACGTGCCCCACGACTGTCGCCTCGTGCAGGAAGAGGTGTTCGGTCCGGTGCTTCCCGTGTTCAAGGTCAAGGACCTGGACGAAGCCATCGCGCTGGGCAACGACAACCAGTACGGACTGGGTTCCTCCATCTGGACGCAGAACCTCCAGTGGGCCCACCAGGCGATCCGCGAGCTGCAGGCGGGCGTGACCTGGGTGAACCAGATCCACTACGGCTACGACGAACTGCCCTTCGGCGGCGTCAAGGCGTCCGGAATCGGCCACGAGCACGGTCCGGAAGCGGTGGAGTACTACCTCGAGACCAAGGGCGCGGTGATCGGCGGCCTCGCCTAGTTTCCGCATTCCATTCGGCATCCCGACGGGCGGCTTCGGTCGCCCGTCCCTTCCCCCAGGAGTCCACGGACCATGTCAGACCTGCGAGTGATCCCGGAGCAAGACGGCGCTGTCGGCACGATCACGTTGAACCACCCCAAGGCCAACAGCTACGACATCCACTTCATGCTGGAGCTGGATGCGGCCATCGACGCGCACATCGCGAACGACTCCGTCAGCGTGGTCGTGATGAAGAGCAACCTGGACAAGTTCTTCTCGGCCGGCGCGGACATCAAGGCGTTCCAGGCCAACTCCACGGCCGACAACATGAAGATGATCCGCGTGGCGCACGGCGCGCTCCGCAAGATGGGAACGTCGCAGAAGGTGTTCATCGCCGCGATCAATGGCCACGCGCTCGGCGGCGGGCTGGAGATGGCGCTGGCGTGCGACCTTCGCTTTGCGGCGGAGGGTGACTACCGGATGGGCCTCCCGGAAGTCACGCTGGGACTGCTCCCCGGCAACGGTGGAACGCAGCGTCTCCCCCGCCTCATCGGACGGACCAAGGCGCTGGACCTCATGATCACCGGCCGCACGGTCACCCCGCCCCAGGCGCTGGAGCTGGGCATCGTGGATCGCGTGTTCCCGGCCGGCGAGCTGATGTCGCAGACGCTGAAGTACGCCTCGCGGCTGTCCAGCGGTGCGTCGCTCGCCATCGGCCGGATCAAGCAGGCCGTCATGGAAGGCATGGATCTCCCGCTGGACGAGTCGTTCGCGCTGGAGCGGGACCTCATGGAGCCGCTGTTCGACACGGCGGACGCCAAGGAGGGCATTGCCGCCTTCGCCGAGAAGCGCCAGCCGACGTACACCGGCCGGTAGCGACTCCGCATGGGCGAGCCTCGACTGCTGCTGGAAGTCCGGGACGGGGTGGCCACGGTCACCCTGAACCATCCCGATCAGCTGAACGCGATCGATGACGCCATGCGCGCGGAGTTCCCAGAACTCGCGGACCGGCTCGCGGACCGCGCCATTCGCGTGGTGGTGTTCACGGGGGCCGGACGCGCGTTCTCGGCCGGCGGTTCCGTGAGCCACTTCGAACGGGACTGGGACACGGCGGAGTTCCGGCAACACAGCCACGCGCTGAGCGCCGCGTTCTCCAGGATCGAGGCGCTGGAAAAGCCGGTGATCGCGGCCATCAACGGACCGGCCACCGGCGCCGGATTGCAGCTGACGCTCACGTGCGATCTTCGCTTTGCCGCTACCACGGCGCGCGTGGGATACCGCGAACACAACCTGGGTCTCATCCCCGGGCACGGCGGTGCCACCCGTCTGGTCAAGCTGCTGGGTCTGAGCCGGGCCAAGGACCTCTACTTCCGCGGGGACCTGGTGGACGCGGACGAGGCGTACCGTCTGGGACTCATTCACCGGGTGATCGCGCCCGAGGAGCTGCTCGCGGAAACGCACGCAGAGGCGCATCGTCTGGCCAAGCGGGCCCCCGGCGCGTTGGGCCTGGCCAAGCAGCTCCTGAACCGCGCGGCCGACGTGGACGTGGCCACCGGGCTGGAACTGGAATCGCTGGCCCAGAGCATTCTGCTGAAGACCCAGGATCACCGCGAAGGCGTGCGCGCATTCCGCGACAAGAGAAAACCCGACTTCACCGGAGAATAGCGTGGCCAACATCATCACGGTTCGCGGGTGGACGCCCAGGATTCATCCCACCGCCTGGGTGGCCCCCACCGCCACGCTGATCGGCAAGGTGGAGATCGGCGCGGGTGCCAACGTCTGGTTCGGCGCCGTGCTGCGCGGCGACCAGAGCCTCATCCGCATCGGCGAGCGCTCCAGCGTGCAGGACAACTCGGTGCTCCACTGCAACGAGGAGCACGACACGATCGTGGGCGCGGACGTCACCATCGGGCACGGGGCGGTGCTGGAGGGATGCACCATCCACGACTGGGCGCTCATCGGAATGAACGCGGTGGTGCTGGACGGCTGCGTGGTGGGCAAGGGCGCGCTGATCGCCGCGGGCGCCGTGGTGAAGGAGCGCGACGAGATCCCGGAGTGGACGCTGGCCGCGGGGATCCCCGCCAAACCGAGAAAGAAGCTGGAGGGCATGGCGCTGGAGACGGTCCAGACCGCCGCCGCCCACTACCAGAAGCTGATGGCACTCTACGAACACCTGGGGCAGCCGGTGGCCGGCACGCCCGGAGGGGAATGAGATGACAAAGACCGCGGAGGCGATCATGGCGAGGAACTTCATCGGCGGTGAGTTTGTCGACTGCGTGGACGGCGGGACGCCCCGGGAGATCCGGAATCCGGCCAACGGCGAGCTGGTGGCCACCGTGCTGGACGGCACGGCCGCAGACGTGGACCGGGCGGTCGAAGGCGCCCACGCCGCGTTCCCGGCCTGGTGGCGCACGCCGGCGGCCGCGCGCGGCAAGGTCCTGTACTCGTGCGTGGAAGCGGTCCTGGCCAACGTGGAAGACCTGGCCCAGCTGCTCACGGCCGAGCAGGGCAAGCCGCTGGCAGAGGCGCGCATGGAAGTACGCCGCTTTGCCCACACGCTGGAGCACTACGCCGGTCTCGCCAAGAACCTGCGCGGCGGCTACGTGCCGGACCTGGATCACAAGCCGCATCGTCATGGGCTCGTGATCAAGCGTCCGCTGGGCGTGTGCGGTTCCATCATTCCGTGGAATTTTCCGCTGTCGCTGCTGGGCAACAAGCTCGCGCCGGCGCTGGTGGCCGGGAACACCATGGTGGTCAAGCCGGCGCAGACCACGCCGCTCACGTCCACGCGGTTGGTCGCGCTGCTGCACGAAGCCGGCGTGCCCGCGAATGTGGTCAACACCGTGCTCGGCACCGGCTCCGTGGTGGGCGACCGGATCACCAAGCATCCGCTCATCTCCAAGGTGGGCTTCACCGGCGCCACCGAGACCGGCCGCCTGGTCATGAAGGGCGCCGCCGAGACCATCAAGCGGGTCACGCTGGAACTCGGCGGGTCGGACCCCATGATCATCTGCGACGACGCGGACATCGACCGCGCGGTGAGCGCCGCTTCGGTGGGGCGTTACTTCAACTGCGGACAGGCGTGCCTGGCCATCAAGCGCGTGTTCCTGTTCGAATCGATTGCGGACGAATTCACGGAGAAGCTCACCGCCAAGGTCAAGCGCCTCACGGTGGGCCCGGGCACGGAGGACGGCGTGCGGCTGGGACCGTTGCACTCCGAAACGCAGCGCGCCGAGGTGGAAGAGCAGGTGGCCGATGCCCTGGACCGCGGCGGCAAGCTGCTGGCCGGCGGCGAACGCCCCAAGGGTGACAAGTTCGATGCGGGATACTTCTACCTGCCCACCGTGATCGGCGACGTGCACCCGGACTCCAAGATGGCCCGCGACGAGGTGTTCGGACCGGCCCTGCCGCTGTTCCGGGTGAAGGATCTGGACGAAGCCATTCGCCGCTCGAACGACTCGATCTTCGGTCTGGGGTCGTCCATCTGGACCGCGGATCTGAACCGCGCCACGCAGGCGGCCGAGCAGCTGGAAGCCGGCTACACCTGGATCAACTCGCTCACCAAGATCTACGACGAGCTCCCCTTCGGCGGCTTCAAGCAGTCCGGACTGGGACAGGAGCACGGGCACGAGGCGCTGGAGTGTTACCTGCAATCCAAGTCGGTGGTGGTGGCTGCGGGGTAGCGCGCCACCATCATCGAAGCACGACAAACGAGGTCGATGCGAAGCGCGTGCCGCTCTGCGCGGCCAGGAAGTACGTTCCGTTCGACACCCTGCCGCCGTCGCGAGCGCGCGTGTCCCACACGAACGGTCCCTGCGTCTGCGTCGACTGCCACAGCCGGCGACCATGAACGTCGTACACCGCGTACTCGATGGGTGACTCGACTCGCCCCGTGAGTTCAAAGCTGGCCTCGGCGGATCGGACCGGGTTGGCACGGGCGCGGAGCGCGAAGTCGTCTGCGCCCGATGCAGCAATCAACGGAGCCGAGGTCGTTCGAGGCACCACCGGGCCCCAGCGCGCAATGAAGTTCGACGGTGAACCGCCCGCGCTCTGAAAC
>BQJX01000223.1 GCA_021604925.1 Gemmatimonadota bacterium | reverse complement strand
CAGAACGACCCGACGGGTGCTCGACCACTCCGGACCGCTCACCCGGACGAAGTAGACGCCACCCGGCAACGGCCCGTGCCCGGCGGTGCCCCGCCAGAGGACCGAATGCTCCCCGGCGCCCATCTCGCCCAGGTCCGTCGTGGACAGGCGGGCTCCACGAACGTCGTAGACCTCCAAGGCCGCCGGTCCGGATCGCTTGGCCGTGAAGCCCAGACGGGTCTGATCGGTGAACGGATCCGGCGCCGCGCGGAGCTTCGCGCCGCGATCCAATGTCGCCAGCGGCGACTCGACAACCGCGTACGCCGGAACCACGACCTCGTTGGACCATCCACTCTCTTCCAACGCAACGTTGTAGGCGGTCACGACCACGTGATACTCGGTGCCCGGGTCCAGGTCGTGAACCCACGCCGAGGCCATGCCGCTGGAATCCACGGGAACGCCCGCGTCCACGTAGAGTTCGTTCATGAGCGCATTCACCTCGCCGAACGGCGCGATCCACACATCCGGGTCCGCCGCGATCTCGTCCATCATCCACTCGACGTGCAGCGAATCCGACTCCGCCTCGCTGTGGGCCATCAGGACCACCCACACGCTGCCGGCCTTCCAACTCGCAATGCGCGCCTGGTACTTGGACCGGGTGAAGGCCTCGTCCCAACTGTTGATGGGCCGGGGGGTGTTCATGGGCACTTCGTATGTCGTGGTGAAGCCGGTCGCGAAGGACCCCTCGGAGAAGAAGGGGCGCGCGCCCACGATTCCGCTACGCGCGCCCGCGTAGCCCAACTGGTTGAGAAGCGTCATGACCACCTGGGTATGCGCATGGTTCGGATACGCCAATGTCCGGCAGGCGTAGGAAGGATCCAGCATCCGCACTTCGTCCTCGATGTTCTCGGCACTGCGCACGATCTGGTCCAGCATCTCCACCTCGTCGTGCACTCCACGCTCCGTGGTCAGCGTCCCGGCAGGAGCGCCCATGCCGATCGGAATCGTAACGGGATCGAGAAAGTGGCTACTCGATGCGCTGCTCTCGATATCGGAATAGAGAAGCGTGGACTCGTAGTTCGGGTGCGCGTCAATCAGGGCCGAAAGCTCCACCAGGTGGTCCGACGCCGCGTCGTTCAGGCTGATGACGAGGTCGGGGACCCCGACAATCCGCGTCTCGAGCGTCAATGCGGTGACCTGGACATCGCACGCTTCCGGGCCGAGGTACCGAACGGTGAACGCGCGGTCGTCGATCAACGCGAGGTGATCGGCACCGTGGTTCCCGATCTCGTGGCCCTGACTGTAGAGGTACCGAACGTCGTCCCAGGTGATCTTGCCCGGAAGGCCGATACGGGCGCCGTTCAGGAACGCGCTGAACCGCAGCCCCCGCGACGAGAAGATGGGCTCGTAGACGAGGTTGTCGGTGAGACCGTCGTCAGTCGTCCAGGTGAACGCCCAGGTCTTGCCGTCGGGGAAGACCGGAGCGTTCGGATGCACGCCGGGTGTCTCGCTTCGACGAACCTTGTACCCCTGGACCGCTTCCGGAGACGGGGTCCAGCGGATGTGGGCCGACGTTTCCGTGCGCTCCACGAAGACCACGTTGGTGGGAGCCGAGGGAGCCGCGGCAAACGCCGGCGCCACGCTCAACCACGACAGGAAGAACAACGCCCGACCCAACGGCCCGCGAGTTGATATGGTCACGATTGTCCGTCCGATTCAAGAAGGTGGTCCAGGGGGAGTTCCAGCATAGCAAACCCGACCCGGCGGAGGAAATCACAAGTTCCGCGAACGTCCCACGCCGGCCCCCGCCTCCGCGGCCAGATAGTCGCGCAGCACTTCGTGGGTGCTGGGAAACGCCAGTTCCCGCCAGGGGATCTCAGCGTCCGCGAAGGACCGCGCGTCCAGGCTCTCCGAGAGCGCGTGCGGCTCGCCCGACACCACGGTGGCCCGGTAGATCACCAGGATCGCCGTGATCCCGGGATAGCTGTACACGCCCAGGAGATCGTCCAGGCGAACCTCGCAGCCGGCCTCCTCCCGCACCTCGCGGATGGCGGCGGCCTCCACGGTCTCGCCCCGATCCACGTAGCCGCCGGGGTAGGTCCAACGTCCGTAGCCCGGCTCAATGGCCCGCTTCATGAGGAACAGGCCGCCCTGCCAGCGGAACACCGCACACGCTGCCACCTTGGGATCCAGGTAGTGGACATGCGAGCACGAAGGACACTCCGGCGGGTCTCCGGTGGTGGGCGTGCCGCAGCGAAGGCAGAAACGCGCCAGGGTCACCCGGCCCCCTCGGCGATCCAGTTCCGGATGGAGCCGGTCATGACCTCCAGACCGATGGCCAGTGCGCGCTCGTCGATGTCGAAGCGGGCGTTGTGGTGCGGGAATCCGCCGCCGTCCCCCGCCGAGCCGACAAAGAAGAAGCACCCGGGCACGGCGGCCAGCACCGAAGCGAAGTCTTCGCCGCCCATCGTGACTTCGTTCTCGATGATGTTCTCGGGACCCACCACCGCTTCGGCCGCCTTCCGGACCAGTCGGCACATGGCCGGATCGTTCACCAGCACCTGGGTCACGGACTTCACGTCGAAGTCGCCCTTGCCCGCCACGATCTCGCGAATGCGGTCGTGGATCGTGCGCTGCACGTCCGCATCGAACGTGCGGACGGTGCCGCGCAGCACCACTTCGTTCGGGATCACGTTGAACGCGGAGCCGCCCTCGATCTGGGTGACGGACACCACGGCGCGATCGTAGGGGGAAATCCTTCGACTCACGATCGTCTGGAGGTCGCGAATGATGCCGGCCGCCTTGACGATGGGATCGTCGCCCTGGTGCGGCTCGGCCGCGTGGCAGCCCACTCCGTGCACCCGGATCGTGAAGTCATCCACGGACGCCATGGCCGGGCCCTCCGTGATGGCCACCTTGCCCACCGGGATCGAGTTCCACACGTGGAGTCCCAGCGCGGCGTCCATGCCGTCCAGTGCGCCCTGCTCCATCATGCGGTCCGCGCCCTGCCCGCCCTCTTCGGCCGGCTGAAACGCGAAGCGCAGGCGCGCGCCGGGATCACTCCCGGCAAACCGCGACGACGTGAGCAGGTTCACGGCGGTGTGGGCGTCGTGCCCGCAGGCGTGCATGACTCCCTGGTTGCGGCTGCAGTAGGGGACTTCGTTCTCCTCCAGGATGGGCAGCGCATCCATGTCCGCGCGCACGTAGAGCCCGCGCGTCCCCTGCCCGTGATCTCCCAGCACGCCGGTCTTGGCCACGCCGGTGCGCACGGCAAAGCCGAGCCCCTGCAGCCGCTCGGTCACGATGCCGGACGTGCGCACCTCCTCGTAGCCGAGTTCCGGGTGCTCATGGAAGTCCCGGCGCAGGCGGACGAGTTCGTCGCGCTCCTCGCGGGTGCCCAGTGATTCGATGGAAACGGTCACGATGCTCCTCCTGGAATCAGCGCGGGGATGCTCTTCTGCTCGACGATGACCTGCAGCGGTTCGACGGCCACCACGGAGCCGTTCTCCTGCACGCGCACCGCGTCCGCGGCCACGTACGCGAACGCGGCCACATGATCCGGGCCGGCCACCGCCTCCGTGATCTTGCCCACGCTCCGTTCGCCCGCCATCACCTCCGCCCCCGCCTCCGGCACGGCCGGTCCGTCGAGTCGGAGGTGAATCAGCGCGCGCTTGACCCTCTTCTGATGATGCAGCCGAGCGATCACTTCCTGCCCCACGTAGCAGCCCTTGGTGAAGCTGATCGCGTCCAGCATTCCGGTTTCGAGCGGGATCGTGCGCTCCGTGTACTCGTGCCCGAAGCGCGGCACGCCGTGGATCAGACGGAGCGCCTGGAAGCGGCTGTCGTCCAGCTCCGGAAGGGGCGCCAAGGCCGCGCGGAACGCGTCCCGTTCGGCCGCCGGAATCAGCACGTGGTAACTCGGGCCGTCCAGATCCTCCGCGCGGATGCAGACGCGCGGTCCGGCGGGTCCGGCGCCGAGAGCGGCGCACCACGGCTCCAGTCCCTCCCGGCCCGGAAGCGAGTCCACCGACCAGTCCGACCCCAGCACCGTGAACGCGGCCGTGTCGCCGGACAGCCGGCGCACCTGCACGTCGTCGGCGATCACGTACTTCTCCAGCCATTCCACCACGGCATCCTCGCGGCCATCGTTTCCGAACAGAAGGAAGTCCGTCTCCCGGTCCACCACGATCACGCGGTCCACCACGCGTCCGGCCCGCTCCAGCAGGAAGCTGGGTGTCCCCTGCCCCGTTGCCAGCGACTTCACGTCGGCGGTGATCATGCGCTGGAGGAAGTCGCGGGCATCCGGTCCGCTCACGGACACGCGCGCGGCGCCGGCGCGCTCCAGGAACCCTGCCGTGGATTCGCTCATTCGCCGTCTCCCTGCGGCCCGAAGTACTCCACGTGATTCCGCGCCGTTTCCAGCAGCTTGACGCGATGCAGCCGCGCGGTGCCGGGGGTGATGGCGGCCAGCGGCTTCTCCAATCGTGCCCAGGCCACGCGAGCGATCTCCTCCGCGGTGGGATTCACGTCGCGGAACTCGGGACGGTCGGAATTCAGGTGGCGATGATCCCACGCGTCCACGACCGCCTCGTTCACCACCCGGTCGAAGTCCGCGGCGGGCACCAGTTCCCCGGACGAGCCGGGAGCACCCTTCATCGTGACTTCCAGAACGTAGTTGTGGCCGTGGCCCGCCGGGTTGTTGCACTTGCCGAAGACGTTCCGGTTCTCCGCGTCCGAAAGCCGGCTGCTGTGCAGCCGATGGGACGCGCTGAACTCGAACACCCGGGTGATCTCCATGGTCTCCTCTCCGCGCCGCCGGTACGCGATCGTTTGTCCGGTCTCCCGGAGACGCACGCGATGCAGCGGCAATCCGCACAATCGCCCATCCAGCCGGTTCCAGATCTCGCGGGCCACGAGTTCGGGAGTTTTCAGGGCAGGGACGCCCGCCTCGCCATTGAAACAGCGACCGTCCAGCGGCTCCACCACGATCCTTCGCAGCTCGGCCTTCATCTCCGCGAGATTCACGACCATGCCGGAACGCGCATCCACGGGACCGTCCACCGTGGCTTCGACCGCAAAGCTGAAGATCCGCAGACGTCCGTCCGCGCGGGGAGCCGCACCGTGCAGCCGCTCCACTCTCGTTACGAGCATTCGCCTCCCCGCTTGTAGGGTCGCGCCAGACCGGCGGGCGCGCCCGCTCCCGATCTCCCGGCCGTGGCCAGAACCACCAGGGTGAGAACGTACGGTAGCATCTGGAAGAACTGGTAGGGGATCTCGATCCCCAGGAACACGCGTCCCTGTAGCCGGACCTGCAGCGACATGGCCAGTCCGAACAGGAGTGCCCCGAACAGACCGTAGACCGGCCGCCACCGGGCGAACACGACAATCGCCAAGGCCACGAACCCGCGGCCGGCCGACATGTTCTCCACGAACGTATTGGAGTACCCCACGGAAAGATAGGCTCCGGCCAGACCTGCCAGCGCGCCGCCGAAGAGAACGGCCCAGGCGCGAAGCCGGACCACGTCGGTGCCGGCGGTCTCCACGGCCTCCGGGTTCTCGCCGGCGGCCCGCACCAGCAACCCCGGCGACGTGCCGCGAAGGAACAGCGCCACGGCTCCGGTCAGCGCGATCGCAACGTACGCCAGCGCGTTCTGGGCAAAGAGCGCGGGGCCGATCAACGGGAGCCGCGACAGACCCGGCACCGCCAGCACCGGCAGCGTGTTCACGAACACGGT
>BQJX01000222.1 GCA_021604925.1 Gemmatimonadota bacterium | reverse complement strand
ATGACCCGAGCGCGCGCCGCAGCAGCAACGTCTCCCGCGCCTTCCCCTCGATGATGCCCTGATCCGCCACCACCGCCCCGATGTGCACGTTCACTCGGAAGAAGTCCGCCCCCGTCGCGTGCGCCACGGACAGGGCCGACTCCGCGTCGTTCCGCAGGATGTTCACTCCCAGCGGCATGTTGTGGGAGGAGCGCAGTTCGCGACAGATCACGGCCATGGCCGCCACGGTCACGGCAGGCACGCGGTCCTTGGCGAACGGCGCGTCCCCGAAATTCTCCACGATGAGTCCGTCCACGCCGGCGGAGTTGAGCACCTCAGCGTCGGCCAGCGCGGCGGCCAGCGCCGCCTCCACCGTGCCGGACGCGGGACTCCCCGGCAGCGGCGGGAGATGGATCATTCCGATGATGGGCTTCACGCCGCCAAACAGGTTCACGAACGGGTTCAACGCTGAACCTCGAGATCCGGATTGGACCGGGACCGCTTGGTCCCGCGCGCCACGCCGAGTTCCACGATCCGCTCCACGAGTTCTCCGAACGAGAGCCCGTTCGCCTTGGCCGCCATGGGCACCAGCGAGAGCGGGGTCATGCCCGGAATCGTGTTCGCCTCCAGGCAGAACGGCTGTCCGGCGTCGTTCAGTCGGTAGTCCACGCGGGCGAAGCCCTCCAACCCCAGCGCGTGGAACACCCCGATGCTCAGCCGCGCCAGTTCCTCGGTAAGGGCGGCCGGCAGCTGCGCCGGAACCTCGTAGCGGCTGCGGCCCTGCGTGTACTTGGCCTCGTAGCTGTACAGACCACCCTCCGGGATGATCTCCACCACCGGCAGCGCTTCTTCTCCCAGCACAGCCACCGTGAGTTCGCGCCCGGGAATGAACTCCTCCACGAGCACCCGATCGCCAAACCCCGCCGCAAACTCGATGGCTTCCCTCAGGTCCTCGCCCGGCCCTACCTGGCGGAGTCCTACCGTGGACCCCTCGGCGTTCGGCTTCACGATCACCACTCCGGGCAGCGACTCGCGAACGCGGCGTACCTCCGCCGGGTCCACGGTGCCGTGACTGCGCACCTGAACCACTTCCCAGTCCGGGGTGGGAATCCCGCTGGCGCGCATGACGCGCTTGGCCCGGTCCTTGTCCATGGCCAGGGCCGAACCCAGCACGCCGGATCCGGTGTAGGGAACGTCCAGCATCTCGAAGAGCGCCTGGATGGTTCCGTCCTCGCCCCAGCCGCCGTGCAGCGCGATGAACACCGCGTCCACGTCCACCAGCGAAGCCGCAAACGCCTGCACGGACTGGACCCCGGTGGAGTCCGCCGGGCGGACGGCGCGGGCGGGCGGCGCCGCGCCGATGGCCGGGGAGCCTTCGGCCGCGTCCCGGATCGGCGCTTCGATCGGACGAAGCCCCTCCGCCGTGTCCAGCAACATCACATCAAAGCCGCGTTCCGCGAGCGCCTTGGCCACGGCGGTCCCCGTCACGCGGGACACGTCGCGCTCCTGGCTCTCGCCCCCCATCAGCACGCCGATTCTTCTCATGGCTTTCCTCCCTCGCCCCTCCCGGTGGCCGGCGTGGCGGCCACACCCGCTGCCTGCCCGGCCGAGTTCACATCCGCAGACACTTCGGCGACACCCACGGCCGGCAGGTCGATCCACGACTCCACCAGGAACGGTTCCGCGTGCACGCTGTCCCAGAACGCCTTGGCGGCACCGCCGTGCGCCGCCACGTGGAGTCTCACAACGCCCACGCCCAGCCCGCGGAACCAGAGCGCCACCCGATCCCAGAGCGCGCGCCCCACGCCTTCGCGGCGGCGTGCGGGATCCACCACGAGATCCGAGACGTACCCGAACCGGCGCGGCTCGAAGAACGCTTCCTGGATGCGGATGGAGCCGATCGCCGCGCCGATCACGACGCCGTTGTCCTCGGCGACGAACACGGACGAGTCGTTCTCACGCAGGCGGTCGTGCAGATACAGCGCGTAGCGCGGCGCGGCGTCGGCGCGCAGTTGGAACCGCGGATCCACGCCCTGGTGGGCCGTCATCTCCGACTGCACCAGCGCCAGGACTGCCGACTCATCGGCCGGCTTGGCCGCTCTCACGATGAAGTTGCTCATTCGATCTCCGCGACCATCGGCAGGCTCCCGATCTGGACCACTGCCGTGGCCGATATCCCTTCCTCACGCCCTTCGAATCCGAGGCGCTCGGTCGTGGTGAACTTTACGGAAACGCGCTGCTCCGGAAGTAGAAGGGCCCGCGCCAGATGAGCGATCATGGCGGCGCGATGCGGCGCCAGCTGCGGAGCCTGGGCGCTCACCGTCGCATCCACGTTGGTCGGAACGTACCCGGAATCCCGGAGAATCTCCACCGCCGCGACGAGCAGCCGCTCTCCGGAGGCTCCCTCCCACTCCGCGTCCGTGTCGGGGAAGTGGTGACCCAGATCTCCCACGCCCGCCGCCCCGAAGAGCGCATCCACGATCGCGTGGGACAACACGTCGGCGTCCGAGTGACCCAGCAGGCCCTTCGCGTGGGCGATGGTCACCCCGCCCAGAATCAACGGGCGGCCCTCTTCCAGGCGATGCACGTCGTAGCCGATGCCTACCCGGGTCTGCTGCGGCGGAGTCCGACCCGCCAGCAACGCCTCGGCGACGACCAGATCCTCGGGCACCGTGACCTTCAGGTTGCGCCGCTCGCCCGCCACGATGGTGACCCGCTCGCCGAGGTGCTCCACCATGGCCGCCTCGTCGGAAGGCTCCAGCCCCTCCTTCATGACCGCCGCGAACGCCCGGGCCAGCAGACTCCGGTGGAATCCCTGCGGGGTCTGGGCCTCGCGCAACTCCGCGCGGTCCAGCGTGCCCGCGCTGGCGCCGTTCGCCTCCCGCTTGATCGTGGGCACGGGCGGCACGCCGGGAATCGCGGCCCCGTCGAGGGTGGCGGCCTCCACCACGCGCGTTACCACCTCGCCGGTGACCAGCGGCCGCGCCCCGTCGTGGACCAGCACCAGTTCCACGTCCTGGGACAGGGCGCTCACGCCGTGCCGCGAAGACTCGGCCCGGGTGCGGCCGCCGCGCACCACGCGCTTCACCTTGGTGAGACCGTGCCGCTCCGCCAGTTCGTGGAGGCGCGGTTCCAGCTCCGGCCGCGTCACGATGACGATCTCGTGAACGTGCGGCGAATCCTGGAAGACGCGGACCGAGTGCAGGACCAGCGGTGTGCCGGCGAGCGGCGCCAGCACCTTGTCGAGCCCCGACATCCGGGACGACGATCCCGCGGCCACGATCACCGCGCCGACGCGCGGCGCCGTCTCGGCGGTCATGCCTACTCCTGCACGCGCGTCATGTTCTCGAAGCGCGTCATGGATTTCTGGAACACGAGTTCATGGACGCCGATCGGACCGTTGCGCTGCTTGCCGATGATGATCTCCGCGATGCCTTCCTTCTCCGCCACGCCGTACACCTCGGGACGATGGATGAACACCACCACGTCCGCGTCCTGCTCGATCGCGCCGGACTCCCGGAGATCCGAGAGCACCGGCCGGCGATGTCCTTCCCGAACGTCCGTGGGTCGCTTCAACTGCGACAGCGCCACCACCGGCACGCGCAGCTCCTTGGCCAGCGCCTTCATGGAGCGCGAGATGTTGGAGATCTCCTGCTGACGGTTCTCGGTCTTGCCGTGGCCGCGGATCAGCTGCATGTAATCGATCATGATCATGCCGAGCCGCCCCTTGGTCTCCACCATCAGGCGACGCGACTTGGCGCGGATCTCCAGCGCCGTAATGCCGGCCGTGTCGTCGATGTAGAGCTCGGCTTCCGACAGCTTGCCGGCCGCAGTGGTCAGCTTGGGCCACTCGCTCTCGCGCAGGAACCCGGTGCGCAACCGGTTGCCGTCCACGCGCGCGAGACTCGAAAGCAATCGCTGCACGAGCGACTCCTTGGACATTTCGAGACTGAAGAACGCGACCGGGATCTTGTGTTCCACGGTCACGTGCTCAGCCACGTTCAACGTGAACGCCGTCTTTCCCATCGACGGGCGGGCGGCGATCACGATGAAGTCCGACTTCTGGAAGCCCGCAGTGGCGGTATCCAGGTCCAGGAATCCCGTGGGCACTCCCGTGACCAGGCGCTTCTCGTTGTAGAGCTTCTCGATCTGCTCGAACGAGTCGTGCAGCAGGTCTTTCACCGCCACGAACCCCTTGCGCGGCCCGGCCTCCGAGATCTCGAACATCTTGTGCTCGGCCCGATCGACGAAGCTGGCCACATCGTCGGGCGGCTCGTACGCCTCCTCGGAGATCTCGGCCGCCGCGCGGATCATCTGCCGGAGCAGCGACTTCTCCCGAACGATGCGCGCGTGGAACTCCACGTTGGCCGCGGTGACCGCACCGCCGAGCAACTCCGCCAGCGCGATCTCGCCGCCCACCTTCTCCAGGTTGCCCGCGGTCTTGAGTTCCTCGGTCAGCGTGATGAGATCGACGGCCTCGTTCTTCTCGAACATGCGGTAGATCGCGCCCGCGATCTCGCGATGCGCCGGTCGGTAGAAGTCCAGCTCGGTCACGATCTGGACGGCCACGGTGACCGCGGTCTCGTCCAGCATCATGGCGGCCAGAACGGCGCGCTCCGCCTCCAGCGCCTGCGGGGGGACGTGGCCGGGAGCCGTGCGATTGCCGGCGCGAACCCGCGCGGCCCCGGACGTTCGATCGCCCGAAGACGACCCGGCGCCCTGGCCCGGCACAAACGTATCGGTCATGGGGAACTCCTAGGATTCTGTCTTGGCCAAGCGGTCGTATTCCCGACGCAGCAGCTGGACATCCTCCCACGTCGGCCTCTTCCAGGAGGCGTTCCGCAGGAGCGCGGCCGGATGGTACGTCGGCACGAGAGGGATCCCGCGGTAGTCGTGAACGCGACCGCGCAGGCGGGAGATCCCCGAGTTGACCCCCAGCATGGTCCTCGCGGCAAACGCGCCGAGAGTGCACAACACGAGGGGTTGGATGAGTTCGATCTGTCGTCGGAGAATCGGCTCGCAGGCGGCAATCTCCTCCGGCTGCGGATCCCGGTTGCCCGGCGGACGGCACTTCAGGATGTTCGCAATATAGACGTCTTCCCGCTTGAAATCGACGGCCCCCAGGATCTTGGTCAGGAGCTGCCCCGCGGCGCCCACGAACGGCTCCCCCTGCAGATCCTCGTCGCGACCCGGAGCTTCGCCGATGAACATGACCCGCGCCTTGGGCGAACCCACTCCGAACACGAAGTTCTTGCGCGTCTTGCCCAACTCACAGCGCAGACACGCCTGGTAGGTCTCGTGCAGTTCATCGAGTGACGCAAAGCGCGCCGGATCGTTCTGCCACGGTTGAATCACGGTGGCGGCGGGCGGCGGCGCGGCGGACGACGGCGAGGATGCCGCTTCTACCCTGGCCGCGGGCGACGGGCGACGCGGCGCGGCGGCCGGCACCACGCGTGATTCCGCGGCCCGCTTCAGCGCCGCCACCGGAGACAGGCCGGACTCGTCCCGGAGGATCCACTGGATCTCCATGGCCACCTGAAGGCGACGGGAAATCTCCTGCAACTCCGACGTGGGATGGGCGTGATCGGACAACTCGGACTCCGGATGGCGGAACGGGGACCCCGACCGACCGGACGCGCGGGACGTTCTGGCTTTCGGGGGTGGAGAGCGTAGGGGTGCGGCGGACACGGGTCAAGCGGGGACGATCAACGGAGCAGAACGCGGTCCAGCGCCCGG
>BQJX01000221.1 GCA_021604925.1 Gemmatimonadota bacterium | reverse complement strand
TCTTCCGGGCCAGCCTGCGCGTCCTCACCACGATGGTGCTGCCCATCGTGGCGCTGGAGATCGCCTTCGCCGAGCCGATCGTGACCCGCCTGCTGGGCGACGCCTACACGGAGAGCGCGCGGATCTTCCCGTGGCTGGCCGTGTCCGCCCTGCTGGTGTTCGCGGACATCGTGACGGGCGCGCGACTCGTGGCCACCGGCCTTGAGACGCGGAACCTCCACCTGGTGCTGTTCGCGGCCGTCACCAACGTGGGCGCGAACTTCTGGCTGATCCCGCGCTACGGCGCCGTGGGCGCGGCGGCCGGCACCCTGATCGCGTACGCGGTGCGGTTGGTCGCCGGCTTCCTCTTCTCGGACACGCGCGCCCTCACCGTGCTCACGATCCAGTCCATCGCCCCCGCCACGTTCGCGGGCCTGGTCTGCTTTGGGCCGGCCCTCCTGGTCTCGGAGTTCCGGCTGGCCGCGTTCACCTGCGGGATCGTGGCCTATCCCGTGGCCCTCTATCTGCTGGGAGCCGTGCGCGTCCCGGAAGTGGCTCGTCTCATCGCCGCGATCCGCCCCGCCGCGCAACGCCGACCTCCCGGTCGAACCCGCCGCGTCGAGGATATCGAAGAGGAATGACCGGCGTTCCGCTTGCCGAACCCGCCCGGACCCTCCAGAATACTCCGCTGACAGGAGGAGACCTTGCACTCGATGAAGCGCACCCGGAAGGATTCCCGTTGGACGTGGCCCCTCGCCGCGATCGCCGCGCTGGGGATCGCCGGCCCCGCGACCGCACCGGCCCAGGAAGCTTCGGCTTCTGGGATCCCCGGGACGGCCGCCGCCGCCCCGCAGCTGCCCGCCGCAGCCACGGCCGCCGCGCCACAGATTCCCGCCGCGGCGGACTCCGTGCCGCCAGCGGCCAGACCCGCCCCGCTGCGACTGCCGGTCGCGGCCTCCCGCGACGTCCACGCCAAGGGGCAGCTCTTTGCCCGGGGACTCCCCGTCACCGCCGAGTCCTTCTCCCCGGACGGATTCCACTTCTCGTACATCCACACGGTGCCGGGCGGATTCCTGCGCCGGAAACCGCGGCGATGCGCCTTCCTGGTGGATCTCACGACCGGTGAACTCTGGCCCACCCGGACTCCCAAGGGCGACGCCACCCGGCTGGGGGGCTGGGATCCGACCGGTCGTTACGTGCTCCTCGAGACCTCGCAGCTGGGACTGCTCTCGTCGCTGACCGGCACCATGACCACCTACCACTGGATCTACGACGTGGTGACCTCGGACTTTGTCCCGCGGCGCTCGTTTGCCGGCGTTCGCGACGGCCAGCGTTTCCGCTGGAAGATCAAGAAGACCTACCACGGCGCCTGGGGCGGCGAAGACAGCAGCCTGGTCTGGCCGCTCTACGCGGGAGAACTCTCGGAGCAGTACCAGGAGCGGGAGCAGCAATGGGACCGCGAGACGGAACGTCGCCAGGCGTTGGCCTCCGGGCTGGCGGTGGGATCGGGACCGCCCCCCCACGAGCCACTGTCCAGGTTCCTGCCGCGCCTGGACGAGCACTGGACGCAGCGCGGGCAGCGCGATCCCGTCGTATCCGAGCTGTTCGGGGAACGTCCCATCTTCTACTTCCGCGACGGCGACGAGTGGATCGAGATCTACCGAGAAGTGGAGTACGTGGCGGTCCTGGACCACGGCACCGTTCTCCTGACCGGACAGGGCGGCGCGCAGGTCGTCTTCTGTCCGGAACGATGGGAGCTGCTGCTGTTGCCGCCGCTCCCGCCCGCGTTCATCGAGCGGCTGGAGAACCGATGGGACCGATCGGGCACGTACTACGACGAGGACGATCCGCTCCCGCGCGATCTCCAGTACCGACGATCCACCGAACCGACGAAGGGCGCGGCGCACTACTTCAACTACGTCACGCCGGATCGCAGTCGCCTGATCGTCACGTACGCGCTCGGTCCGGAGGAGCGGATCCTCCGCATCGTGGATCTCCCGGAAGCGTGGCGGCGGGCGCCGGGACTCGACGTTCGCCCCTAGGCCGGCAACCCTAGCCGGGAATCGCCTTGCCCTTCGGCTTCATGGCCGACATGGCCAGCGACGCGGCCAGCCCCGGCGGCACCACGCGGGACAGGATCTGATGCAGCCGGTGCTTGCGGCTGGTGGTGATCACGCGACGTCCCTTGTCCAGTCCCACCATCGCCTGCTCCGCGACTTCCAACGCGGTCTGCTGCTTGAACCGCCGGCGCTGCCGTTCGGCCGCCCCGGACACGCGTTGGAAGTTGGTGCTGGTGCTGCCGGGACAGAGGACCGAGCACCGAACGCCCGTGCCCTTCAGCTCGGTGTCCAGCGCGTGCGTCCACGAGATCAGGTGCGCTTTGCTGGCGGCGTAGCTGCCAAGGAACGGTACCGGCGCAAACCCCGCCGTGGACGCCACGTTCAGGACCACCCCGCGACGGCGACGCACCATGCCGGGCAGGAACATGGCCGTGAGCAAGGTGGGCGCGATCGTGTTGAGCCGGATCATCTCCGCTTCCCGCTCGGGTCCCTGGTTGGCGAACGGGCCGTACACCGCAAACGCGGCGTTGTTCACGAGCAGGTCGATCTCCAGGTCGATCTCGCGAAACACCTCGCCCAGCGTGCTGCCCACGTCCGGTGTCGACAGGTCGTAGGCCACGGGCACCACGCGAACGCGATGAGCGGAGGCCAATTGCTGCGAGACCACGCGAAGGTTGCCCGCGGAGCGCGCCACCAGAATGAGATCCATCTGACGTGCGGCCAGCGCCCGGGCGATCTCCAGCCCGATCCCGGAGGTTGCCCCGGTCACCAGGGCCGCGCCTCCCCATCCACGAAATTCCGTCACACTTCCTCCTCCATTACGATCGTTCTGAGAGGATCGGTCGATCGCCGGACTCAGGCAAGGGGCTTCGCATCCCGGGGGAGCCGACGGCCAAGCGTCGCCAGGAACCGCAACTCGACGCGAAAGTAGGCGGGCGGTCCTCGTGGAATCCGCGCTACACTGGAACCGGAGGAGGGATTCGATGAATCGGAAGCCGAAGTGGGCCCGCTCCCTGACCTTGGTCCTCGCCGGGGCCGCGTTCGCCGGGTCTCCCGCGGCGGCGGAGCCCGAGACCTGGACGGTCGTCGCCGTGGTGGACCTCGTGGCCGAGGGCTACGGCGGCCGGGAGGCGCTGAACGACTTCCCCGGCTTTCACGCGCGCGGCAGCGTGCTATCCCTGGCGGACGGACTGAGCGGACGTCTCCTGCTGGACGTCTCGCTGGAAGGCGACATGCGCTCGGAGGTCTCCTATCCCCGCCGGAAGGAAGTCCGCATCCTGGCCGGACCGATGGCCTGGAACGGCGGACATCACGGCCAGCGTCCGTCCACTCCGGACATGGCCGCGTCCATGCGGCTGCAATACCATCGGCTGGCCGCGCCCTTCGAACTGGTCAGCGCGGATCCGGCGGAACTGGCGTTCGAGGGACTCGCGGAGAACGGACGCCTGCTCATCGTCCGGCAGTGGAACGAGCAGGCGCGCACGACCTACGAGATCGACGTCGAGTCCGGACTCATCCTCAACGTCCGCGGCGAGATCGGCGAGGAGGACGATGGCCTCCTGTTC
Source organism: Gemmatimonadota bacterium (assembly GCA_021604925.1). Lineage (GTDB taxonomy): Bacteria > ARS69 > ARS69 > ARS69 > ARS69 > BQJX01. The sequence continues at coordinate 2,137 of BQJX01000221.1, read as the reverse complement.
GAAACCGAGGCCCACGACTTCCGCCCGGTCGACGGCGTTCTGTTCCCCTTCCGAATGACCACGATCGTGGGCGGCAGCGCCGCGGCCGAGACGATCCTGGACCGGCTCACGCGCGAGGACGACTTCGAGCCCACGCGTTTCCTTCCCGCCGGCTCCGCCGGAGACATGTGACGTGAGGGTTTCCCTCCTCCCGCTGATTCTTCTGCTGCCCATCACCCCGCTGGCCGCCAACGAGACGGAACCCGAAGACCCCGTCGAGGCTCGGGTGCAGGTCCTCTCCGACGAGATCGAAGCCACCCGCGATCCCAACGTACGAACCGAACTGGCCGCCGTGATCGTGGCGCTGGGCGACTCGCTGGAGGCGGCCGGCCGGGTGGGCGTGGCGGCGGACTGCTACCGACACGCGGGTTGGGCCGCATTCCGGACGGGCCGGACCCCCGTTGCCGCCGAGCGCTGGCAACACGCTCTGGAACTGGCCCGACAGGACGACGACCCCACCCGACTCGGGCTCGCGCTGGACGCCACCGCGGTGGGCCACGCCGTGATGGGCGACTACGATCCCGCGCTCGATCTGTGGGCGGAGGCGCTCCGAACCTATCAGTCCTACGGGGACGAAGCCCGCGAGAGCGCCACGCTGGGCAACCTGGCGAACGCGTACAACATTACCGGTCGCATTCCCGAGGCCAAGACCACCACCGTGCGCGCGATCGAACTGGCCCGGCGCTCCGGCAACGAGAACGGCATCTTCAGCGCGCATCACCGTCTGGCGGGCATCCTCCATCAGATGGGAGACCTGGAGGGAGCGCTGGCCCAGACCGACTCGGCGCTGGCCATGTCCGAGGGGCAGCCCCAGCGGCTCTCGCGGATGCTCGTGCGCCGATCGACCATCCTCTGGGACCTCGATCGAAGGGAAGAGGCGTTCGCCGCCATCGAGCAGTGCATGCAACTCGCCCGGGAACTCGGCGACGAGCGCGCGGTTCGGTTTGCGCAGGCCAACCGGGCGGTGATGCTGCTGTCCGCCCAGCGACCGGAGGAAGCGCTGGAGGCCATCGAATCGCTGGGGCCCGAGTGGCGCAACGAGACGGAGATCGCCGGCATTCAGGTGGACACCGTGCGCGGGCAGGCGTTGCTGCAGATGGGCCGGGAGGAGGAGGCGCGGACCACCCTCGTCGCCGCGCGCGACGAACTGGAGCGGCTCCGCTCCCTGCAGGAGGACCGGGCCACGGCCGAGTCGCTCCACGACACCGCCGGCGAAGTCTACTCCGTGCTCACGCGCATCGATCTGGCGCAGGGGCGGATCTCGGACGCGTGGGCGGAGACGGAGCGCGGTCGCTCGGCGGTGCTGCGATCGCTGCTGGCGGGAGACGAAGGGAATCCGGCCACGCTCGACCAGGTGCAGGCGCAACTGCGCAACGCGAACGCCGCGCTGTTGCAGTTCAGCGAGTCCGGGTCGCAGACCACGGAGGTGTTCGTGGTCACCGCCGACAGCCTGCTGAACGTGTCGGCTCAGCACCCCTACTCCACGCGCGAGATCGTTCGCGCCGGTCTGGCGCGCATGGCCACCGGCCTCCCGGACGAGGAGTGCCGTCCGGCGCTTCGCCGGGTGGGCGAAGCGGTCCTGGACAACGCCGTGGCCGTGATCCCGGATTCCATCACACGGCTCTACATCGTGGCTCCCTCCCTCCTGGACAATTTTCCGTACGGCGCGATTCCCTACCCGGACGTGGACAGCCCGCCGCTGTCGCAGCGTTTCGCCATCGCCTACCTGCCGGGCGCATCGTCCTTGCCCATCCTGAGCGGAAGAAGCGCCACCGCCCGCGGGATGACGATCTTCGCGGACCCGGCGCTGCCGCCGTCCATCGCGCGGGCGGGCGACGGAAACGCCCAGGCCCGCGGCTTCCACCTGGCCGCTCTCCCCCACGCCCGCGACGAAGCGCGCTCGATCGCGATCCGGGGAGCGCGCATCCTGCTGGGCGAAGACGCCACCGCCCGGGCCCTGCGCGAGTCGCCGCTGGGTGCCGTTCTCCACTTCGCCACGCACGCGCTGGTGGACGTGTTCCGCTCGGACCGATCGGGCCTCGTCCTGGCGGGCGACGACGGGCTGATCTCCGCGCCGGACGTGGAAGCACTCACCATG
>BQJX01000220.1 GCA_021604925.1 Gemmatimonadota bacterium | reverse complement strand
GTGACCATGAAGATCTGCTTGTTCGGCTGCTTGCGCGTGGCCAGGATCCGCTGCGCGAGTTGCAGCGCCGCCTTGGTATTGGTGTGGTACGGGCCGACCGAGAGGTACGGAATCCGGTCCGCCGGAATCTCGGCCGCGTCGTCTCCGAACACCGCCACGTGCAGTGAGTCCTTGGGGTAGCGCGTCCGGATCAGCTCCAGCAGCGCCAGGGCCACATCCTTGGCGGGAGTGATGCGGTCCTCTCCGTACAGGATCATGCTGTGGCTGATGTCGATGAGCAGGACCGTGGCGCACCCCGAGAGATGCTCCTTCTCGTGCACGCGGATGTCGTCTTCCCGGAGCGCGAAGTCGTCCACGCCCGTCCGGCGGAACGCGTTCTCCAGCGTGGCGTTCACGGCCATGCGGAACGTCTCATCGCCAAAGCGCCACTCGCGGATCTCGGACAGGTCGTCGCCGCCCTCGCCGCTGCGGGCGGTGCGGTGGTCCCCCGACCCGGACGCCCGCAACCGCGAGAAGATCCGATCCAGCGCGTCCCGCCGGATCTGGCGTTCGCCCCGTCTCGTGAGGGACAGCTCGCCGTCCAGGCTCTCCTGGATCGAGCCCTCCTCCAGCAGACGCTCGCGGAACTCCTCGGCGGAGAGGACCCCGTCGAAGAACCCGTACTGCGTGTTCAGGTCCTCCATGCGGCGGAGCGCCTGCTCCACGTTGCCGTCGGTGGTGATGAGCAGCCAGTGGAACAGCTTGTCCAGATCCTGGAGCTGGGTGAGCTCCTGCGTCATCCACTCCTGCCACGAACTGTAGCGAACTCTCACTCGATGCCTTCCATCTGCTGGAACATGGCGCCGATCATGTCGCGGTAGCCGACCCCGGCGTCCTCGTCCTCCTTGGCCAGCAGCGAGCACTGATGCAGCCCGTCCAGCACCAGCTCCATCACGCCGGCGAGTTCGCCCTCCGTCTCCACCTGGACGTGGGTGCGCACGCACTCCTCCAGGCCGGTGACGAGCCGCAACGATGCCAGGTGCTCGGCGAACGGAGTGTCGTCGGACAGATCCAGCGAGTTCCCCGAGGAGAACCACTGCACGATCGGCTGATAGATCGCGGTGTTGGTGGTGGCAGACCGCTCCCGCGCCGGCGGCTCCGGGTCCGTCAACTCCTCCAGGACGTCGCGTGGCGGACGTCGCTTGCCGCGCGTGTGCACTTCCGGGAAGAGCCCCAGGAACACATCGCGCACCGCTTTGCCCAGTACGTGGCGGGCGACCGTCTCCGCGCCTTCCTGCTCGCCTTCGTACACGAGCTCGATCTTGCCGGTCACCGCGGACAGCGCGGCGCGCAGATCCACGAGCCGCGGGTACACCTTGGTGTCCCCGGTGGCCAGACCCCGTCGCTCCAGGTTGGACACCAGGTTCTCCAGCAGGGTGATGGTGAGACGCACGCTCACTCCGGAGCTCTGGTCCACGAACTCGGACTCGCGCGCCTGGATGGCCGTCTCCTCGATGATCTCCCGGAACAGATCGGGAATGACCACGGTCACTCCGGAGCTACGCTCCGTCCACGCTTCCTGCCCCGTGATCGTGACCGCCTCCGCGAGCGTGCGCGGATAGTGGGTCACGATCTGCGAGCCGATGCGATCCTTAAGCGGGGTGATGATGTTGCCGCGGTTCGTGTAGTCCTCCGGGTTGGCGGAGTAGACCATGAGCACGTCCAGCGGCAGCCGGATCGGGAAGCCCCGGATCTGGATGTCCTTTTCCTGCATGAGATTCAACAGCCCCACCTGGATCCGCGGCTGCAGATCGGGCAGCTCGTTGATGGCAAAGATGCCGCGGTTCATCCGCGGAATGATCCCGAAGTGGATGATCTCCGGATCCGCGTAGTTGCGTCGTTCGGTAGCGGCCTTGATCGGGTCGATGTCCCCGATCAGATCGGCCATGGTCACATCGGGAGTGGCCAGCTTCTCCTCGAAGCGGCGCTCGCGCGGCATCCACTCGATCGGGGTGGCGTCGCCGTGTTCCGCCACCAGGCGCTGCGCCGGCACCGTGACCGGCCGGAACGGGTCGTCGTTCAGCGGGCTGCCCGCAATGACCGGGATCTCATCGTCCAGGAACGCGGACAGATGGCGCAGGATCCGCGACTTCGCCTGCCCGCGAAGGCCCAGCAGGATCAGGTCATGGCGAGAGAGCAGGGCGTTCACGATCTGCGGGATCACCGTGCGGTCGTAGCCCACGATGCCGGGGAACAGCTCACGCTCCTCCCGCAGGGCCACCACGAGGTTCTCGCGGATCTCGTCCTTGACGCTCCGACTCTTCCAGGATGACGACCTCAACTCACCGAGCGTGCTCGGTCTTGCCACGGGCAGCTCCTTTCAGGGAACCAGGGGGGCGGGGATCTGTTCCAAGCATAGCGGCCTTGTCCCCGAAGGGGAACCACGGCGGGTGGGAACGGCCTCCCGAGCGGCAATGCTCCCGAGCGGCCGGTCGACTTTTGACAGCAGGGTCACCATTCCCTACCTTCCCAACGACGAAAGACCCGGAGAGTTCCTTGGTATCGAAACTGTTCCAGCGCCTCGGGGCCACCGTGGCGCTCATTCCCTTCGCCGGTTCGGCCTGGGCGCTTCCTCCGGGAAGCACGCCCCGCGAGCTGGAGCTGGGCCAGGAAGCCGCCGCGGACATCGCCAAGGCCGTGGAGCTCGTCGATGACGAGGAGCAGGTGGCCAAGCTTCAGGCGATGCTGGACGAGATCGCCGCGGCCACCGATCGTCCCGAGATCGAATACCGGGCCCATATCGTGGATACGCCCGCGGTGAACGCGTTCGTGATTCCGGGCGGCTGGGTCTACGTGACCACCGGCCTCCTGGAAGCCGTGGAGTCCGACGACGAGCTGGCCGGCGTGCTCGGCCACGAGATCGCCCACAACGTGAACCAGCACGCGATCCAGCGGATGCGCGACGCACCGCGCGGCCTGGGGCTGCTGCAGCTCGCCGCCCTGGCGGCCATGATCATCGGACGGTCGCCGGAGCTCGGGCTGGTGGCCAACGCCGCCGCGAACACGATCACCGCCATGGTCCTGAAGGGCGGTTCGATCGCCGCCGAGGTCGAAGCCGATGAAGACGGCATCGAGTACCTTTCGCGCACCCGCTTCAATGCGACCGGGGCGCTCACCTTCCACGAACGAATGGCCATCGGCGTGGGGCGTGCCTACGAGGAGGATCTGGGGATCTACCAGACGCACCCGTTCGGTCGGGACCGGGTGATGGCGGCCCGGGCCAAGCTGAAGGAGCTGGGGATTCCGGTCCACCGCCGGCTGGTCACCCGGGCGCCCGTTCCCACGGCGCGCGACCTGGTCCGCGACGACGGCCCCGCCACGGAGATCTCCTACCAGGGAGAACGCCTGCTGCTGCTTGCGGGAAACGATCCGGCCCGCAGCGCCGCTCTGATCGAGAGCATCGTGTACACGCTGGACCACGAGGTGGAGCTGGCGGACATCAGGATCATCCCCGCCCAGGCCGGCGTGCTGTTCGCGCCCGGGGACGGACCGCGCTTCCTCTTCTCCGAGGAGGACGGCGTGGCCAACGGCAACGGCGTGGTCCTGACCGCGGATCGGCTCCGTCAGAAGCTGGGCGGCCTGCTCGCGGACGAGCAGGCCCGGATCCAGGCCAACACGATCCTGTACTAGCACCCGGCCTTTACTGGCACCCGGCGGCGGGCCGAGTGCCGATTATCTCCGGGCGCCCGGTATCCGCGTGAAGTACGCGTCCGTGTCCTTCTTGACGCGTCCCGTGAGCAGGAAGATTGCGATCAGGTTGGGCAGTGTCATGAGACCCAGCGCCAGATCGCCGAACGCCCACACCACCTCCAGGGCCAGCACCGCGCCCAGAACCACGAAGCCCACGTAGAACCAGCGGTAGATGGGCACCGCGCGCACGCCGAACAGGTACTCCGCGCACCGGTCGCCGTAGTACGACCACGAGATGGTCGTGGACAGCGCAAAGAGAAACACCGACGCCGTCACGATCCAGCGCCCCACCGCGCCCAGCTCCAGTTCGAACGCCCAGGTCGTGAGCGCCGAGGAATTCTGCAGCGTGCGTCCGGACCACTGGAGTCCGTCGGGAATCGAGGTGAGGCTTCCCTCCTCGGCGAGCAGCGTGCCGTTCCACGGGGCGCCATCCGGATCCAGGATCTGCGCGTCCAGCACCCATCCGTCCGTGTCGGAGAGCGCCGCCCCGTTCAGCGATCCGTCGGACACCACGATCTCGCCGTCGGCGGCGGGCGCGGCCCGCGGCGACGAGCCCTGGACCGGCGGCTGGGCGAGTTGATGCACGCCGACCACCGTGAGGGGCCCGGTGGACTCGCGATGGTCGGACCAGGTCCCGGTGAGCACGATCACGAGACCGGTCAGCGAGCAGATCACCAGCGTATCGATGAACGGTCCCAGCATGGCCACCACGCCTTCGCGCACCGGCTCGTCCGTCTTGGCGGCGGCGTGCGCGATGGGAGCGGAGCCCTGTCCGGCCTCGTTCGAGAAGAGGCCGCGCTTCACTCCCCAGATCAACGTGGTCATGAACACGCCGGCCGCGGTGCCGCCCAGCCCAGCGGTGGGGTTGAAGGCCTCGCTCAGGATGAAGCCGAAGGCGCCGGGAATCTCCGGGAGGTGCTTGGCCAGGATCACCACCGCACCCAGCGTGTAAAGCGTGAACATGGCGGGAGCCAGCTTGGAGGAAACGGCGCCGATCCGGCGAATCCCGCCGATGATCACCAGGCCCACCAGCGCGGCCATGATCACGCCGGCCACCCACGGGGGCGCGCCCAGCGTGGTGTTCGCCGACAGCGAAACCGTGTTCGCCTGGTTCATGTTGCCGCTGCCGAAGCTGCTGATCACACCGCACGCGGCAAAGAACAGCGCCATCGGCTTCCAGTGTTTTCCGAGACCCTTCTCGATGTAGTACATCGGGCCGCCGGCCGCGTCGCCCTTCTCGTCAAAGATGCGATGCTGCATGGCGAGTGTGCACTCCACGTACTTGAGCGCCATGCCGAAGAACGCCGTGACCCACATCCAGAACAGCGCGCCGGGTCCGCCGTAGTGGATGGCCGTGGCCACGCCCGCGATGTTGCCGATTCCGACCGTGGCCGAGAGCGCGGTGGACAGCGCCTGGAAGTGCGAGATGTCGCCGGCGTGGCTGGGGTCGTCGTACTTGCCGGCCACGACCTGCCAGCCGTGCCCGAACGCGCGCACCTGCAGGAACACGAGGCGCAGCGTGACGTAGAGGCCCGCCGACAGAAGCAACGCGACGATGAGCGGGAACTCGCCCGGCCATCCCCACACGTACCCACTCAGGAAGTTCACGATCGTCTCGAACACGTGCATGGACACCCTTCCGGCTGGACCTGTACGTTTTGCGAAACCCAGGGCACGCTAGCACACGATCGAAGGAGGCGTCATGGACTTCGGGCTGAAGGGAAAGCGCGCGCTGGTGACCGGCGCCAGCGCGGGTTTGGGCTACGCCAGCGCCCGCGCGCTGGCCGCCGAGGGCGCGCGCGTGGCCGTGGTGTCGCGCGACCGCGCGCGTATCGAGAGCGCGGCGGCGCGGCTACGCGAGGAGACCGGGGCGGAAGTGATCCCGCTGGTCGGTGATGTCTCGGAAGAGGGAACCGCGGCCCGCGTGGTGGAAGCGACCACGCAAGCGTTCGGCGGTCTGGGGATTCTCGTGACGAACGCGGGCGGCCCCCCGTCCGGCAACTTCGATACGCTGACCGAGG
>BQJX01000219.1 GCA_021604925.1 Gemmatimonadota bacterium | reverse complement strand
CTGGTGGCGGCCGTGCTTCTGGCCGGTTGCAGCCCCAAGCCGATCTTTCGTGCGGATCCCGGCGGCTCGTCGCCCGGCGACGGGGTCGGCAACCCCGCCCGGCCCGCCGCCCCCGCGCCCGCGTCCGGGGCGACCCGGATTCCCGCCTACCAGGTGGAGGAGGTGGCCACGTCCTGGCTGGGGACGCCCTACCGCTACGGCGGCGTGGACGAGCGCGGCATCGACTGCTCCGCGCTGGTCCAGAACATCCTGGGCGACCTGGGGGCCCGCGTGCCGCGCACGACCCGGGCGCAGTCCGGTCGCGGCCGGAAAATCTCCCGATCGGAGGTGAGCGCGGGCGACCTTCTCTTCTTCCGGCTGGGCTCGACGCAGATCGACCACGTGGGCATCGCGCTGGGTCCCGACCGGTTCCTGCACGCCTCTACCTCCCGGGGGGTCGTGGTGGATCATCTGATGGACGACTACTTCTCGCGTCGCCTGGTGCAGGCGCGTCGCGTGCTGGGGCCGTACTGACGGGCCCCCCGCCGGCCCCGCTCCGCGGATCGGCGTTCGTTCTGGTCGTGCGGCCGCTGCGCTGGTAATCATGGGGGTTCCACCCCCGGTACCACGGCGCTCGGAGGCAGCTTGAACGTCCTCATCCTCGGCAACGGCGGGCGCGAACACGCGCTGACCTGGGCGATCTCCCGCAGCCCCCGGGTCGGGAACGTGATCTGCGCCCCCGGGAACGCCGGCACTCATCGAATTGCCCGTGGCTTCCCATTGGATCTTGCCGACGCGGCCGCCGTGCTGGACGTCTGCCGGCGCGAGGACGTGAACCTGGTCGTGATCGGGCCGGAGGCGCCCTTGGTGGCGGGGCTGGCCGATACCTTGCGAACGGCCGGGCTGTCGGTGTTCGGCCCCGGCGCCGAGGCCGCGCGGCTGGAAGGCAGCAAGGCGTTCTCCAAGGAGATGATGGAGTCCGAGGGGGTGCCCACCGCCCGGAGCGCCACCGTCCGCAGCGTGGCGGAGGCGGCCAAGGCGCTGGAGTGGCTGGGCGAGCGGGTGGCCGTGAAGGCCGACGGCCTGGCCGCCGGCAAGGGCGTGGTGATGGCGTCGGACCGGACCCAGGCGCTGGATGCGGTGCGGCAGTTCGTGGAAGAACGAACGTTCGGGTCGGCCGGCGAACGTGTGGTTCTGGAGGAATGGTTGGAAGGCGAAGAGGTGTCCGTGATCGCCTTCGTGGATGGTGACGAGGTCCGCGCGCTCGTTCCGAGCCAGGACCACAAGCGCGCCTACGACGGGGACCGGGGGCCGAACACCGGCGGCATGGGCGCGTACGCGCCGTATCCGGGTCTGGAAGGTGAAGCGCTGGAGCGCGCCGTGCAGGACTGCCTGGTGCCCATCGTGCGCGGGTTGGCCAGGCGCGGGGTGGACTACCGGGGCGTCCTGTACGCCGGGCTGATGCTCACGTCGGACGGCCCCCGGGTTCTGGAGTACAATGTGCGGTTTGGAGATCCGGAAACGCAGGTGATCCTGCCGCTGTTCGATGGGGACCTTCTGGAGGCGATGGAGGCCACGGCGAACGGCACGCTGGCCCAGTTGCCGCCGTTCCGGATCGCCCCGCGCGCGGCCATGACGGTGGTGGCGGCCTCGGCGGGCTATCCCGCCGGCGCGGACCAGGGTCGCCGGATCGCCGGGCTGGACCGCGCCGATGATCGCGGGACCGCGCTCGTGTTCCATGCGGGAACCGAAGCCCGCGACGACGCGATCGTGACCGCCGGTGGTCGCGTGCTGGCGGTTACGGGCCTCGGCGAGAGTCTGGCCGCGGCGCGCCAGGTTGCGTACGAAACGCTGGCCTCGATTCATTTCGACGGAATGCAACACCGAACGGATATCGGCGCCCGCGCGTTGGGCGGAGTGACTGCCTCGGGAGGGAATGGCGGATGAGCCACAAAGTGCTGGTGATGATCGGATCCAAGAGTGACACGGAAGCGATTCAGGGCTGTCTGGACTACCTGGATCGGTTCGGCATTCCGCACGAGTTTGTCGTTTCGTCCGCGCACCGCGCGCCGGAGCGAACGCGGCTCATCGCGGAAGCGGCGCGGGAGAACGGATTCCGCGTGATCATCTGCGGGGCCGGCATGGCCGCGCATCTCCCCGGAGTGGTGGCGTCGCTGACCACGCTGCCGGTGATCGGCGTACCGCTGGCGGGATCGCATCTCTCCGGCGTGGACAGCCTGCACGCCATCGTGCAGATGCCTCCGGGCGTGCCTGTGGCCACCATGGCGATCGGTTCGGCCGGCGGAAAGAACGCCGCGATCTTTGCCGCGCAGATCCTGGCCCTCTCGGATGAGTCGCTCGCGGTCAAACTGAGCGAGTACAAGCTGGAACTGGCGGCCGTTTGAGTACCCAGCGGCTTCTGACGGCGGATCACAACCAGCCGGACCCGGCGCTCGTGGAGAGGGTCTCCAAACTGCTGCAGGGCGGCGGGATCGTGGCCATGCGGACCGACACCGTGTACGGATTGCTCGGCAGCGTGAACCGTCCGGACGCGCTGCGTCGGCTGGTGGAGTTGAAGGTGCGACCCGTCGGGAAGCCGTTTGTCCTGCTGGCGCAGGACTGGATCACGGTCCGTTCCGTCACGTCGCATCTCACGCCGGTGGCGCGGATCCTGGGACAGCGCTACTGGCCGGGTCCCTTGACGCTGATCCTGCCGGCGGACGAGAATCTTCCGGAAGAGGTGACCGCGGCGGGGCACGCCGTGGCCGTTCGGGTTCCCGGGGATCGGCTGCTGCGGGAGATCGTGCGCGCCACCGGAGCGGCTCTGGCCGCGCCCAGCGCGAACCTGCCCGGAGAGATGCCGGCGGCCACCGCGCAGCAGTGCCTGGACCTGTTCGGGGAAGGCGTGGATCTCGCGGTGGATGGCGGCCCGGCCCCGCTGGCCGTTGCGTCCACGATCGTGGATTGCTGCGGTCACGACGGCAAGGTCCTGCGCGAGGGACCCGTCGTTCCCACGCTGCACGAGCTCGAGCCCTCCTAGCCGAAAGGACGGCATGGCGTTCCACATCCTGTTTGTCTGCACCGGGAATACGTGCCGCAGTCCGCTGGCGGAGATCATCGCTCGTCGTGAGTTCGAGGCGGATGCCCGCTTCGAGGTTTCGTCCGCGGGGACATTCGCGGACGATGGGTCCTACGCCTCCTCCGGATCGCTGGAGATGGCGCGCGAGCACCAGCTGGATCTGGAGACGTTCCGGAGTCGCCGTCTGACCGAGGAGATCGTGAACCGGGCGGACTGCATTCTGGTCATGGAACTCGCGCATCGCTCCGGCGTGCTGGGGGTCTCGCCCCAGGCCGACACCAAGACGTTCCTCCTGGGAGAACTGGCCGGGCGGACGGGCCGGGAAGCGAGTGTGCCCGATCCGTTCGGCGGACCGATCGAGTCGTACCGGCGCACGTTCGAAAAGATCCAGGCGTTCATTCGCGATGCGACCGGGAAGCTGGCCGCCCTGTCGGAAGGTCGAGACGACCGCTCCGAGGAATCCGAAACGAGGTAGTCATGTCCAGGTTCGAAGCACTGAAGAAGGGGGACCAGGCCGTCTACGAAGCGGTGCAGAGCGAAGTCCGCCGCCAGAACGACGGCATCGAGTTGATCGCGTCGGAGAACTTCGTGAGCCGGGCGGTCCTGGAGACGATGGGCTCGCCGCTCACGAACAAGTACGCCGAAGGCTACCCCGGAAAGCGCTACTACGGCGGCTGCGTGGAAGTGGACAAGGCCGAGAACCTCGCGCGCGACCGCGCGTGCGCCCTGTTCGGCGCGGACCACGCCAACGTGCAACCCCACTCCGGGTCCACTGCCAACCTCACCGCGTACTTCTCGGTGCTGGATCCGGGCGACAAGATCCTGGGTCTGTCGCTGGCGCACGGCGGCCATCTCACGCACGGGCACCCCGTCAACTTCTCCGGCCGCTTCTTCGAAGTGGTTCCCTACGAAGTGGAGCCGGGTACGGAACGGATCGACCTGGATCGGGTTCGGGCGCTCGCCAAGGAACACCGCCCCAAGCTCATCGTGGCGGGCGCCAGCGCGTACCCGCGCGTGTGGGACTTCCCGGCGTTTCGCGACATCGCCGACGAGGTGGGCGCGCTCTTCCTGACCGACATGGCGCACTTCGCCGGACTGGTGGCCGGGGGCGCGCATCCGTCGCCGGTTCCGTACTCCGACATCGTGACCAGCACCGCGCACAAGACGCTGCGGGGTCCGCGCTCCGGATTCATCCTGTGCAAGGAGGAACACGCGAAGGCCGTGGACAAGACCAACTTCCCCGGCATGCAGGGTGGTCCGCTCATGCACATGATCGCGGCCAAGGCGGTCTGCTTTGGCGAGGCGCAACGGCCGGAGTTCCGCGACTACGCGAGCCGCGTCGTGAAGAACGCGCAGACCCTGGCCGAGTCGCTGCTGGAGGAAGGCTTCCGCCTCGTTTCGGGCGGTACGGACAACCATCTCATGCTGGTGGACATGACCCCCAAGGGCATCTCCGGCAAGAAGGCGGAGCGCCTGCTCGGCGAGGTGGAGATCACGGTGAACAAGAACGCGATCCCCTTTGACCCCAAGCCGCCCATGATCACGAGCGGGGTGCGCGTGGGGACGCCGGCGGTGACCACGCGCGGGATGGGTCCGGACGCCATGAAGCGCATCGCGCGTTTGATGGGTCGCACGCTCGCCAACGAGAGCGAGGACGACACCGTGAAGGCGGCCATTCGCGCCGAGGTGGAAGCGCTGGCGAGCGAGTTCCCGCTCTATCCGGATCTCGTGGACGAGCGAGTGGAGGCCTAGACCGCGTTGATGGAGTGGCTGCAGCAGTACGACTTTGTCGTCGCGGCATTCCTGGCCGGCCTGGCCGCCTCGATTGCGTGCGGTCTCGGCGCCCTGCCCCTGGCGATCCGGGGACTCAACCTTGAGAACAAGGTGGGCCTGGGGTACGCGTTCGCGGCCGGCCTCATGTTCTCGGCGTCCGTCTACAACCTGCTGCTCCCCGCCTTCAACATGGGCACCCAGGCCGCGTCCGAGATCTGGCCGGTCCTGAAGACGCTGGGCGGAATGGCCGCTGGCGCGTGGTTCATCTGGTGGATCGAACGTACGGTCACGCCGGAGCAACTCCAGAAGGGTTTCCTGGGCACGCTGGGCGGCCGCACCGGCGCCCTCGTGTTTCTGGCGATGACGTTCCACTCCATCCCGGAAGGAATCGCGGTGGGAGTGGGCTACGGATCGGAAACGCATCTGGAAGCGGGGAAGGGCTTTGGCCACTACATCGCCCTGGCCATCGGGATCCACAACATCCCGGAGGGTTTGGCGGTGGCGCTGCCCATGCGCCTCCAGGGGATGCGGCTCTGGAAAGCGGCGCTGCTGGCCACCGTGACCAGTCTGCCGCAGCCGCTCGCGGCGGTGCCGGCCAGCCTGCTCGTGTGGTTGTTCGAGCCGCTCATGCTGCCGTTCCTGGGCTTCGCGGCGGGCGCCATGATGTACCTGGTGCTCATGGAACTGCTCCCCGAAGCGCTGGAGAGCCGCACCCGCGCCGAGACCGCCTGGCTGTTCCTGGCGGGTTTCGGCCTGATGGCCCTGGTGCAAGTGGGGCTGTAAGCGACGCGGATCGTGTGGCAACATCGACCGCCCTGCGTGGAAGCGCCCCCTCACTGCCGGAGTTGCCGTTCGCATGATGGATTTCAGCGCGAGTTCCCTTCCGGGCGGAATTCGCCCTCGTCCGGGACGTCGCATCGTTCGGTGGTCGGTGCTTCTCGGCG
>BQJX01000218.1 GCA_021604925.1 Gemmatimonadota bacterium | reverse complement strand
ACCGGGAGCTTCGCGAACGAGCCACCGCGATGAACCTGGAAACGATCCGTCAGAAGGGCGACGTGAATACCAACCTGGGGGAGATCGAGGCCCTGTTTGCTTCCGTCGCGGATCGCCGGGGCGTGCCCAACTAGGCCGACTCGCGATGCACCGTGGCCGTGACGACCAGTTCCTCGGCCACTCCCGGATCGAAGCGCGACGCGAGGTGCTCGACGCCGAGGTAGGCCATGCCGGCGACCCTGTCCAGGATCATCCCCTGCGACAGGATCCGGAAGCCGCGACCCCCGCCGTGCCTGGCGGCCCAGACCAGCGACGCCGATCGCGACGCCGTTCCCGCGTGCACGACTTCCAGCCCCGCCTGGACCATGCACTGGCGCAACGTCTCGGGGCCGAACAGGAACAGATGCCGGGGAACATCGAGATGAAACCACTTGTCGCCGAACCGACGATGCCCCCATCCCTCCACGTTGGGAGTGGCCACGACCAACCGACCTCCGGGACGAAGGGCGCGCGCGCACAGTGACAATGTCTCTCGCGGACTCGGGACGTGCTCGATCACGTGGTTGAGCGTGATGGCATCGAACGAGGAGTCCGGCAGCAACCCCGCGCGAAGCTCGCCGGCATGCACCGTCAGTCCGGAGTGCCGGGCGATCGCGACCGCTTCCTCGTCCAGCTCTACGCCTTCCACGTCCCATCCCAGCGCCTGCATCTTGCGGAGGAAGCGCCCACTTCCGCACCCGACATCCAGAAGGCGGCCGGCGGCCGGACCGCGCAACCCCATCACGCCCATCTCCACGGTCTCCCGGAGCGGTCCCACGAGTGCTGCCAAGCGCCCGGCAGCGCGCCACGCCGGCGAGCGCGGACGCCGCCCGGAATACCCCAACGATCCGGCCAGCACCGCGTCCCGCAGGCGGGCGGTGCGACCGCCCACGCCTTCCGTCGCTTCGGACGCGTGCGTGTAGTAGTTCGCGTAGAGCTCCGGCATGGCTTCCGGATCGGGACGCGGGTTCAGCCAGTGAAGAGTGCAGCCGCGGCAGCGCAGGATCCCCCAGGTGCCGGGAGCGCTCAGTCGACGATCGCGCAGATTGTTGTAGATCGGTTCGCCAGCCTCCCCGCACGCGGAGCACCGACTCACGTTGTGTGACGCGGGCTGCCCGTGATCGTCGCCGACCATCAGACACCGCCAGCTTTGGAGAGGGCATCCAACCGGTCGGGATGAGCCGACTGCGCTTCGTTCGCGGGCGCCCAGCGAAGCGACGCCACCCGGGCGGCCAGGTCTCCGTAGATCCGCGTGCGCGCTCTCGAGCGCGAACGACGCGAGGGTGCTCCGATGAGCGCGTCGATGCCGTAGAGCCACTGCCGCACCCGCTGGCGAATGTGCCAGCGCCACCGCACGGCACCGGCCGCCGTCCCGCGGAACTCCACGAAGAACTGAAAGTCCGCGAGCATCCGCGCGGCGAACGGAATCGCCTCGTTGCGACGGGTCGTACTCCCCTGCCGATGCGTGAATCGCGCCGCCGGCACCACCGCAACCGGCAGCCCTGCGCGGGAAGAGCACTCGCACCACTCGATGTCCTCGTTGTAGAGGAAGTACTGCTCGTTCATGAATCCGATTCGATCCAGGTTGCGGCGAAGGACTGCAATAGCCGCGCCGGAAACAGCCGCTACGGGGATCGGTTCCGGATCCGCTCCGCGAACGAGGCGACGATACGCGTCCGTCCGGCGCTTCGGCAGGAAGACGCCCTCCCAGAGAATGTCGTTCAGTACGGGAAGCGGGCGGGCGCAGCACACGTCGATACGGCCGGAGGGATCGGTGACCACGCCGCCAAGCAGCCCCAGTTCCGGGTGCGTCCGGGTGGCTGTGGCCAGTGCATGCAGCGCGTCACCCTCGGGCACGGCATCCGGGTTGAGGAGGATGACCACATCGCCCGTGGCCTCGGCGAGGCCGCGGTTGATCCCGGCCGCAAACCCCCGATTCGTTGATTCCGGCAGCACGCGAAGCGACGGAATCGCGCGCTTGGCCAAGTCCGCGCTCCCATCGGAAGACGCGTTGTCGACCAGGAGGATCTCGAAGTCAGCCTCCGGGGCGTGATCGCGAACCTGCGCCAGATCCTCGACCAGTTGCTCTCCACCGTTGTAGTTCACGATGACGATGGAGACCATCAGGTGCCTTCTTCCAGCGGACCGTCCGCCCCCTCCGCCAGGGCCAGGAGGATCCAGAGTACATACCCCGCCACGAACCCCGCCGCCGGATAGAGCATCGCCTGCGCGAAGTACGCGGTACCGCCGATCAGAAGGGCACCTTGCGGCCAGGCACGACCGAGCCGGGAAGGCTTTCGCACGACCCGTCGCAGGAACTGCACGCCGATCGCCCCGAACAACAGCAGGCCGGGAAGGCCCATGGCCAGCCCGCGGTGCAACCACCAGTTCTCCGCCCCGACTCCGATCGATTGCAACCGGGCCACGCGGTAGCTGTGCATCACCGTCTCGCCGATGCTCCCCCACCCCAACCCCGTCAGGGGATGGTCCGCGAGAACCATGAACGTCCGCTGGTAGGTGATGATCCGGGCCAGCGACGATGTGGACTCGCCGCTGATCATCTGCGTCGCCTTGTAGATGATGGCGTTCGGGGTCACTAAGATGAGCGCGACGATCAGGAGCGGCAACAGGATCACGGCCCGAGCCCCCAGGGCCAGGATCAGCGCGAGGCTCCCCGCCATGGCCATCGCGAGCGCCCCGCTCAGCGAATACGTGAACTGGTTGCAGACCGCGAACACGATCGTGAGTCCCACCAAGGCCGGGCGCGACAGCGGGGACGCTCGAAACGCAAGGAGCCCCAGTGAGAGTCCGAAGGCGGTGGTCAGCGCGTGCGAGAACCGCAGCGAGTGGTCAAACGTGGAGAAGATGCGAATGAACGACCGGCCCTGTGAATCGTGCGCAAGGGGCGCGTCGGCCCACTGCGCAAAGTTGGCGGCACCCACCGGAATGGTGGCCTGATAGAACCCGAACGCCACGGCCGGCAGCATTCCGATCAGAAACGCCACGATGGTTCGTGCTGCTTCCTCCCCGTCCCGAACGTAGTGCCGTGCCAGGTAGAAGACCATCAACTGACCCACGATCCGCTGGATCTGGGCAACACCCTGCACGAGCGATTGCGCCGAGTAGAGCCCCAGCGTGCTCACGGCCAGGATTACCACCGCGATCCGGAATGTGCCGCTCTTGCTCCAGATCGACCCCAGTCCCCGCTCCCAGAACACGATCGCAAACTGAACGTACAGAAGAACGTCGCTGAAGAAGATCGTGGTGGTCCCGAAGACGTCGTATCCGAGTGGTTGCCTCAGGGGGATCGTGGCGAGAAACAGGTACCAGGATCCCCGACGGAGGCCGAACCGCCAGGCAAGCGCGCCGATCCCCGTCCCCGTAGGAACGAGAAACGCCGTCTGGATCGGGAAGTACGCAACCGCCAGGGCAAGTGCGGTCGCCGCGATTCCAAGCGTGGGCCAAGCGAACCGGCCGCGCCTCGAAACGCCGGCGTGCGTCGTCAATGGTCCGCGGGGGATTGGGTTCCCCAGGCCCGCAGACGATGAAGGAGACCCAGGACGGGAGCGAGTGTGTCCCGAACGGGAGCGAGTTCGGGATCTCCTGACTCAAAGTGGTCGAGGAGGCTTTCGCCGGCCAGCGCGATCCCGGTTGCGCCGATCGCGGCCAGAAAGGTCGTCAGCACGACGATCAGCGATCGGCGTGGCCTGGATTTCCGGATGGGCGGCACCGCGACGTCCAGGACTTGGATCGTCTGTTGATCGCGCGTCTCCTGGATCCGCGCCTGCTCGTACTGCGCGGTCAAGAACTCATAGACCGTTTCCTGCACCAGGACCTCGCGCTTCATGTCCGCGAACTCCATGGCCAGACGCGGCAGGTCAACCAGCCGCAGCAGGGCACCCCCGGGCGCTCCCGTCATCCCGGAGTCCGGGGCGGCCGTTCCGGCCGTACCGTCCAGCGACCGAATCGCCGTGTCGATCTCCGTGATCTCGTCCCGGATCAGGCGCAGTTCCGAGTTGTCCGGACTGGCGTAGCGCTCCAACACCCCCGCCTTGATCTCCAGCTGCATGCGGTTCGCCTGCAAGCTCGCCAGCGCCTCCACGGTCGCTCGGGTCTGCTCGGCAATCTGGATCGCCCCGTGGGTCTCCTGGAACTCGCGCAGCCGATCCGTCGCCTCCCGACGTCGCTCCACGTTCGTCTCCAGAACGCCCGAAATGAAATCGACCGTGCGTCTCGCGTCCTCGGCGCTCGTGCGTCGATTGAAGTCATCGAGCACTTCCAGGAATGCGTTCGCCATGTCGGCGGCCCGCTGTCCGTCGCGATCCTCGACCGAGACTCGCATCAACCCCTCGGGCGTGGTGTCCGCGCTCAGGCGGTCCAGCAGCACTCGGATCGCGTGCTCCCGCGTGGGGACCGAGTAGACATCGACCAGATCGAACCGATCCACGATCTGCCCGCGCACATTGCGACTCTGGAGAACGCCGAGCATCACGTCGGCGGTCTGGCTTCGGCCGAAGAGACGCCGCGCCGCGCGCCCCCCTCCCACTTCCAGGTCGCTTCCGATCTGGCTGAAGAGTTGCAGCAGTCCACCGCCCCCTCCCTCGCTGGGGGGAAGGATGGTAGCGGTGGCGGTGTACCAGCGCGGAAGCAGGAGACTCACGATCACCGCAACCACCGCGGCGACGATCGTGGTGCGCACCACAAGGCCGCGCCAACGGTGCAGGACGGCGAGAACGGAAGGACGCTGGCTCATCGGCTACCTCGTCGCCTGATCGAACACGAGATAGATCGCAGCCACCGAAGCCACGAACGAAACGGTCTCCCGCGTGAGCTTCCACCAATCGCGATCACCCTTCTCCGGCACCCAGATCTCGTCGCCGGGAACGATCACGCCCGCGTCTCCCACCGGCTCCCACTCGCCCGTGGCCGCCTTGATCACGCGCGCCTTGCTTCGCCGCGCATCCGAGGAGTACCCGCCGGACCGATCAATGTAGTAGGAAGCCTTGCGATTCTCCTGGTACGTCACCAGTCCGGGCGACGCCACCGCCCCGGTCACGGTCACGGTGGTCCGTGTTCGCGGCACCACCACGCGGTCGCCGCGCTGGAGCACCAGGTTCTGCGTGGCGTCTCCGGCGACCAGCGCCGTGAAGTCCACGACCACCCGGCCCTTCAGCTCGCGCGACTTCGCCTTGAAGTACTGGTACTCGGTCTCGGACATGTCCTGCACCGGAATCACCTTGAGTCGTTCGAACTCGCGGTCCTCTTTCTCCACGCCCATCGTTCGGATCATCCGCGCTTCCACCAGCGATGCCGCATCGGTAAAGCCGCCGGCCCGCTCGATCACGTCCAGCAGGCGGGCGCTGCCCTCGTTGATCCCGTAGGGACCGGGATGATGAATCCCTTCTCCCGAGACCCACACGTTCTCGATCTCCCGGTACTCCTCGTCCTGGTAGCGGATGTACACCTGATCGCCCACGTTCAGCGTCCAGCGGGCCAGGTTGTCGTCGTCCACGGAGACGATCGTCTGCTTCGTCTCGTAGTCGCTGATGAACTGGCGGAACTCGATCGAGTCCCGACGAGCGCCCTCAGCCAGACCGCCGGCCAGCGCCACCAGCGATTCGATGTTGTCGCCCGGCACGAGCTCATAGGCTCCCGCCGCCTTCACGGCGCCGAGGCAGTACACCACCCCGCCGCGAAACGGAACCCGGATCGAGGTGGCGTCCATGATCTCCGGATTCGACTCGGC
>BQJX01000217.1 GCA_021604925.1 Gemmatimonadota bacterium | reverse complement strand
ATGCAGTCCGTCCACGTCCTTGGCCGCGGGAATGCAGAGCACCACGCGCTCCGCGTCCAGCCCGTCCGGCAACGGCAGCTGCACCAGGATCCCGTGCACGGCCGGATCCCGTCCCAGTTCGCGGATCTTCTCTTCCAGCTCCGCCTGTCCGATGTCCGCCGGAAGCTCGAGCGTGGCGCCCTCCATGCCCAGACGGCGCGCGGCGCGCCCCTTGTTCCGGACGTAGACGTGCGAAGCCGGATCGTCGCCGACCAGCACCACTTCCAGTCGGGGCGTGACGCCGGCGGCGACCAGCCGCGACACCCGCTCCTTCAGTCCATCCCGGACGATCTGTGCGATCGCCTTTCCGTCGAGGATTTGCGCCGGCACGGTTCAGCCCTCCAGGAGTCGTTTCTGAACGCGACGGATCGCGGTGGCCCGCCCCGTCTGTTTGTCTGCGTCGATCAGGACCGCGTCCAGGCGCAGGTCACCGGTCGCCGGTTCGAAGCGGATCGGGTAACCCGTGAGGAAGCGCCGCAGCGACGCGTCGCGGTCCATCCCGATCACGCCCTCGTACCCTCCGGTCATGCCGGCATCGCTCTGGTACGCCGTTCCGTTCTTGAGAATGCGGGAGTCGGCGGTGGGGACGTGCGTGTGCGTTCCCACGACCGCCGTGGCCAGTCCATCCACATGCCAGCCGAACGCCTGCTTTTCCGACGTGGCCTCGCCGTGAAAGTCCACGAAGAGCAGCGGCGTCTCCGCCCGCATGTCATCCAGCATGCGCCGGCCCGCCCGGAACGGATCCTCGGCCGGATTCATGAACACCCGCCCGATCACGTTCAGGACGCCCACGCGCGTTCCGCACTTGGCTTCGAAGACGCCGCAACCGCAGCCCGGCGTTCCCGGCGGAAGATTCTCCGGACGCAGCACGCGCGGATCCTCGTCGACCAGTTCGAAGGCCTCCACCTTGTCCCACGTGTGGTTCCCGTTGGTGAGGACATCCGCGCCGGCGTCGAACAACGCCTTGGCGGATCGGCGGTTCACGCCGAATCCACCGGCCGAGTTCTCCGAGTTGATAATGACGAAGTGGGGGCGCTCTTCTTCGAGGATGTGCGGGAGCAGTTCACGCAACGCCCGGCGACCGGGACGCCCCACGACATCGCCCACGAAGAGGATTCTGAAGGACTCGTTCCCCGCTACCACGCTCTCCCCTGCCTCCGCCCGACACGACGGCGGCTCAACCCGACTGCGTATTGGTGGAGGAGAGCGCGTCCGCGCGGTCCCCCTGGATCCCCCCGATGATCTCTTCCACGCGGCCCACGAGTTCCCGGAGGCGCGCATCCACTTCGGCCTGGTCCTCTTCCGACACGCCGTTCCCGGCGCGGCGTTCCCGGAACAATTCCTCGGCGATGTTCAGCGCCGCCAGAACGGCCACCTGGGTTTGCGTTCCCACCGTCATCTTGGAGGAGATGCGATGCATCAGCTCGTCCACATAGAGTGCGACCTCCCGGACGAACTCGCCGTCCTCCGAGGAACGCACCTTGTACTCGTGTCCGAGAATGTGGACGGTCAGCGTCCGGGGTTCCGCGCCCATCCTGCCTCCTGCTTCTGCCGCCGCGAGGATCAGCTCTCGAGAGCCTTCATCTTCTCCACCATGCCCTGGATCCGGCCGCGCACGCCTTCGAGCTTCTGCTCCAGCTCGCGACAGCGCGTCTGCAACTCTTCCACGTTGGCGCGATCCGCCTTGGCCGAATCGACCTCGGCTCCCAGGTCCGTCATCTTCTTTTCGAGTCCCTGCGTTTCCTCACGCAGCAGCTCGTTCTCCATGCGAAGGTCGCGCACCGTGGAGACCGCCACGTCCACGCGGCTCTCCAGTCGATCCAGAATTTCCAGGTCCATCCCCGCCCCCTTCCAGTTCCAATTCCCTGTCGTGCCGCCGCCGGTCAGCGGATTCGAGCGCCCAACCCCTTCAGGTGTTCCACGATCGCGTCGACGCGCTCATCGACTTCTTCATGGGTCAGGCTTCTTTCCGGCGAACGGAAGACCAGCATGAACGCCAAGCTCTTTTCGGTGTCCGCAAGCGGCGCACCTTCGTAGACGTCGAACAGGCGGCTCTCCACGAGCAACGGTCCCGCCGCCTCGGTGAGCGCGGACGCCAGGTCGGCGTGCCGCACCCGCTTCTGGACGACGAACGCCAGGTCCCGATGAACGCCCGGGTACCTGGGCAACGCGGCGAACTCGAACGATCGCGCCGATTCGATTTCCACTTCCAGATCCAACTCCGCCAGGATGACCGGAAGCTCGTTCGGCAGGTCGAACGCGGTTCTGAGCGAGGCACCTGCCTCTCCGAGGAATCCGACGCATTGATCCTGCACGAACAGCGATGCCGAGCGGCCTGACTTGAGTGGGCTCGGAGCGCCTTCTTCCAGACGGAGAGGGTGGCCCCACAGCCCCTCGACATATACTTCCAGCAAACCCCTCATGTCAAAGAAATCGCAGGACTTGCCGCCGACGGACCCCGAAGCGTCCAGGCCGCTGCCCGACAACAGGATGGCGGCGCGAAGTCGCTCGTCCACGTGCCCGGCCGGGTTGCCGCCCCAGGTTCTTCCCACCTCAAAGAGCGCCAGATCCGACGTGGCCCGCGCCCGGTTCGTGGCGAGCACCTGCACCAGCGATGGAATCAGCGATCCGCGCAGGGCATCCCGATCCTGGGACAGTGGATTCCGCAGCGGAACCGAGTCCCGGAAGAACTCGCCGCCCTGCGAGTGGGCATTCTCCCGGGTCCGATCCACCAGGCTCGGCGTGATCGTCTCCACGAGCCCCAGCGACAACAGGAGCCGTCGCGACCTCGCCTGTCGTCCGATCCGCGGCGACTCCGCCACGTGTCGACTGGTGTGGCCCCGCATCCGTTCCGGAATCCGATCGTAGCCGTGAATGCGGGCAACCTCCTCCACCAGATCCTCCTCGGCGAGCAGGTCGCGCCGGAAGGACGGCGGGCGCACGGTCCACGCCTCGGCGTCCGCGGACTCCAGCGTGATCCCCAGCGACACGAAGATGCGCAGGACATCCTCGTCCGAGAACTCCATGCCCAGAAGGCGCGGCAACGTACGTCGACGCAGCGCGATGCGCGGCGCCACCGCCGGCTCCGGGTAGGAGTCCACCGCGTGTGTCAGGCGCGCGCCCGGACACATCTCCAGCAGAAGCTCCGTGGCGCGGTCCAGCGCGCCCGGGACGCCCTCCGGATCCACCCCGCGCTCGAAGCGGGCCGACGCGTCCGTGGTGAGGCGCAGCGAACGGGCGCCGGCGCGAATGCGGCCGGGCGAGAAGCTGGCCCCCTCCAGGAAGACCCGCGTGGTGGCCTCCGAGACCATGGTGGCCTCGCCCCCCATGACGCCGCCCGCGGCCACCGGGCCGGACCCGTCGGTGATGAGCAGAACGTCCGAGGTGAGCTCGTGCGCCTTGCCGTCCAGGGTGGTCAGCGCTTCGCGGCCGCGCGCGCGCCGCACGCCGATCGAGGTGCCGGTGAGCTTGTCCAGATCGAACGCGTGCAGCGGATGACCGTGCTCCAGCAGCACGTAGTTCGTCACGTCGACAAGATTCGAGATGGGGCGTACCCCGGCCGCCGTGAGTCGCTCGGCGATCCACTCCGGCGAGTCGCCCACGGTGAGCCCCTCGATCACGCGGCCTGCGTAGCGCGGACAGTCGGCCGGGTCGTCGATCTCCACTCGCCACGCCCCGGCGTCCGCCTCGACCGGCCGCGCCTCGCCCTGCTTCCACGCGGCGCCAGTCACCGCCGACACCTCGCGGGCCACACCGCGCACGGACATCCAGTCCCCTCGATTGGACAGCGCCTCGGTCACCAGCACGCGCGGGCGGGTCAGGATCTCACCGACCGGTCGACCCAGCGGCGTGTCGTCGGGCAGGAACAGGATCCCGTCGTGGTCGTCCGACAGCCCCAGCTCCGACTCGGAGCAGAGCATTCCCTCGGACGGGACCCCGCGCAGCTTCCGTTTGGCGATGACAAAGCCGTTCCCGAAGTCGGTTCCCGGCAGTGCACAGGCCCCGATCCGGTCCGCCTGCGCGTTCGGGGCGCCGCACACGATCGAACGCGGCTCCCCGCCGTCGCCCACGTCCACGAGGCACACGCTCAGCCGATCCGCGTCCGGATGCTTCTCGCACGAGAGGATCCGCCCGGTCACCACGCCGTCCGGAACGGCGGGCGCCGCGTCCACTTCGCACTCCAGTCCGGCCGCGGTCAGGCGCGTGGCCAGTTCCCCATCGGACGGCAACTCCACAAAGCTCTCCAGCCACGGCAACGGAACTCTCACGACGCCCCCCGAAACTGGCTCAGGAAACGAAGATCGTTCTCGTACAGGTGGCGAATGTCCGGGATGCGATGTCGCAGCATCGTGATCCGATCCGGTCCCATTCCGAACGCGTAGCCGGAGACCACTTCCGGGTCGTAGCCCACGCCGCGCAGCACGTTGGGATGCACCATTCCGCACCCGAGAATCTCCACCCAGCCGGTCTGCTTGCAGACGGCGCACCCCTGCCCTTCGCAGACCGTGCACGAGATGTCCAGTTCGAGGCTCGGCTCGGTGAACGGGAAGTAGCTGCCGCGGAAGCGCATCCCCAGCTCCTTGCCGAAGAAGCGGCGCACGAATTCGCGCAGCGTTCCCTTCAGGTCGCCCAGGGTGACGTCGGTGTCCACGTAGAGTCCTTCCATCTGGAAGAAGAACGGCGAGTGGCTGGCGTCGAAGTGGTCGCGGCGGTAGACGCGGCCGGGACTGATCACGCGGACGGGTGGCTCCTGCGCTTCCATGGTTCGGATCTGCACGGGCGACATCTGGGTGCGCAGCAGGAGATCCGGCGCCAGGAAGAACGAGTCGTGATCGTCCCGCGTGGGATGGTCCTCCGGGATATTCAGGGCGGTGAAGTTGTAGTGGGTGGTCTCCACCTCGGGGCCGTCGGCCACGGAGAACCCAAGCGAGCGGAAGATCTCCACCAGGCGGTCCAGCGTCTGCATGAGGACGTGGGGCAACCCCTCGGGCGGGCGACGCCCCGGCAGCGAGAAGTCGAAGTCATCGTCGGACGGCGTGTCGGCGCCGGGTGACCCCAGCGCGGCTTCCCGCGCTTCGAGCGCGCCCTCCAGACCACCGCGCACGCGGTTCCACGCCTGGCCCGCGGCCGGCCGCTCGTCCTTGGGGAGAGACGACACGGCGCGCAGATGCGCCGTGACCTCGCCCTTGCGACCGAGCAGTCGCACCCGAATGGCTTCCAGAGACGTGAGGTCCGAGGTCGCTTCGATCTCCGCCAGCGCCTCGGTCAGAACCCGATCCGGTTCGACCTGGGCCATGCTGTCGCCCTAGGCCGCGTCGGCAGTGGTGGGAGCCAGATGCTCCTTGGCAAGATTCGCGAGATCCGCGAACGCCGCCGGCTCGTTCACCGCCAGCTCCGCCAGCACACTGCGGTCCAGCTCCACTCCGGCGACTTTCAGGCCGTTGATCAGCCGCGAGTACGAGAGTCCGTTCAGACGGGCGGCCGCATTGATGCGGACGATCCACAACCGGCGGAACTCACGCTTCTTGTTGCGGCGATCACGGTAGGCGTACTGCAAACCCTTGTCGACCGCGTGCTTGGCCACGGTGTAGAGCTTGCGGCGACCGCCGAAGTAACCCTTGGCGGCCTTGAGGACCTTCTTGCGTCGTTGTCTCGAATCGTGTGAGCGTCCTGCGCGTGCCATGTTCCTGCTCCTTCGGTGAGGGGGCTTCCGTGAGGAAGGCTTGGGACCCCGTTCCCGCTATGTTCCGGGCCGCCTCGTGCCGCCC
>BQJX01000216.1 GCA_021604925.1 Gemmatimonadota bacterium | reverse complement strand
GTCAATCCGGTGATGCGAAAGGGCGACGCGGTCGTCCATCTCGCCACGGAGTTCGAGGAGTGAGCAGCCCGCCCGGCGGCCCATCGGCGTGATCGCCAACCGCGGCCCGGGAGCCGTCGCCGTCGGATTCGGCGTCACCATCTTCCTCAGCTCCCTGCTCCTGTTTCAGATCCAGCCGATCGTGAGCAAGCACATCCTGCCGTGGTACGGTGGCTCGCCCGCGGTCTGGACCACGTGTCTGCTGTTCTTCCAACTGGTTCTCTTTGCCGGCTACGGATACTCGCACCTGCTGGTCCGTCGGGTCTCGCCGCGCACTCAGGCCCTGATCCACGGAACGTTGATCGTGGCCGCGATGCTGCCGGCACTTCTGCCCGGACCGGCCTGGGCGCCCCAGGGGATCGAGTCGCCCCTGCCCCGCATTCTTCGGATGCTGCTGGTCACCGTGGGTCTGCCCTACTTCGTGCTCTCCGCTACGAGCCCCCTTCTCCAGAGCTGGATCCACCGGGTCGCCCCGGACCGTCCCCCGTGGCACCTGTTCGCCACGTCCAATGCGGGGTCCCTGATCGCCCTCGCCAGCTATCCGTTTCTCGTGGAGCCGCTGCTGTCCTTGCCGGAGCAGGCGCGCAACTGGAAGTGGGGCTTCCTCGCGTTCGCTATGTTCTGCGGAGCGCTGCTCTGGCAGGTGGCCAGGCAGGGCGCCGCCTCCCGCGCTCCGGCCGAACCCGAGACGCGTCCCGGAGCGCCGGCGGGACGGACCGGAGGCCCCGCGCTCTGGGTCGGCTGGTCCGCCACGAGCGTGGTCCTGTTCATGGCGGTGACCAATCAGCTGTCGTTGAACATCGCCTCGATTCCGTTTGTCTGGGTGATGCCGCTGGGCATCTACCTCCTGAGTTTCATCGTGACGTTCAGCGGCCACCGAGGCTATCCGCGTCGCCTCTTTGCGTTTCTCCTGGTGTTCGCGGTCGTCGCGTTCTACCTGGCGTTGCCCGGGGACATCCAGCCGGATCTGGCGGTCCTCCAGCTCGGCAGCCTGCAGCGAATCGCCCTGGCCGGTCTGGCGCTCTTCGTCTGCTGCATGGTGTGCCACGGGGAACTCTACCGAAGTCGCCCACCGGCCGCGGACCTGACGCGGTTCTATCTTTCCGTGTCGCTGGGAGGCGTGGTCGGTGGAGTGCTGGTGGGTGTGGTGGCGCCGCTCGTGTTTCTCCTGTACCACGAACTCCAGCTGGGCCTGGTGGCGTGCGGCGTCCTGTACGCCATCAGCGTCCGGCGCGATTCCGCGGGCCTGTTTCCCGAGCCTCGACGCAACGCGGTCACCGCGCTGATCGCGTCCGCGCTCGCGGTCATGGTGACCGCGTCCGTGGTGCTCACAGTCGACCAGCTGCAGGACACCGTGTACACCAAGCGGAACTTCTTCGGGCTGATCCGCGTGCAGGACGTGGGGCGGGACGACCCAACCCAGGATCGGCATCTGGACCTTGCCCACGGGACAACCCTGCACGGGCTCCAGTTTCTCGGAGACAAGGCGCGCCGCATTCCCACCATCTACTACGGCCCGATCTCGGGCGTGGGCCTGACCCTGCGAAGCGTGGAACGACCCGGCGGCCGAGAGGTGGGCGTCATCGGGATGGGGGCCGCCACGCTGGCCGCGTACGGGCGGACCGGCGACCGCATTCGGTTCTACGAGATCGATCCGGACATGGAGGAGGTGGCGCGGCATCCGTTCACGTTCCTCGAGGACTCCGAGGCGACCTGCGACGTGGTGATCGGCGATGGTCGCCTGTCCCTGGAACGGGACCCGGAATCGCGCTTCGATGTCCTGGTGCTCGACGCCTTCAGCAGCGATGCCATCCCCACGCACCTCCTCACCGTGGAGGCGATGGAGATCTACAGCGCGCACCTGAATCCGGAGGGCGTGTTCGCATTTCACATTTCCAACCACTACCTGAATCTGGCACCGATCGTGGCCGGGCTCGCCCAGCGACAGGGCTACCGGGCGATCGAGGTCGCGAATCTGGATGAACCGGACGGAGCCACCCGGGAGGCGACGTGGATGCTGCTCAGCCGCTCGGACCTGTTCTTCGAGCGGCTCGAAGCGATCTCTCGCCCGCTCCGCACCGCGGGACTGGTGGCGATTCGCGAGGCCACCCCGGAGCAGTATCCGGAGATCCGCATCTGGACCGACGACTACAGCAACCTCCTGCAGATCCTGCGCTAGGACCGTCGGCAACACGCTGGTGCCGGGAGAGGGACTTGAACCCTCACGGGGAGATTCTCCCCAGCGGATTTTAAGTCCGCTGCGTCTACCGATTCCGCCATCCCGGCCCGCGTGACCAAAAAAAAGCCCGAGGCACGCCTCGGGCTCACGCTCTGCCGGTCTTACTGGCCTTCACGGAACACTGGAGGCGGCACCCAGATTCGAACTGGGGATAAAGGATTTGCAGTCCTCTGCCTTACCACTTGGCCATGCCGCCTTTAGATAGCGCGAGGACGTCGGTCTTGGCCTGCCGACGCCCTCGCGGAAAATTGGAGCGGGAAACGGGACTTGAACCCGCGACATCCACCTTGGCAAGGTGGCGCTCTACCACTGAGCTATTCCCGCTCGGGGACAACCAGATTAGGTTTTGGGTCAGCCACTGTCAACCCTGGAACGGGTCAATGCCGCACGGAGATCGCGGGGGCTCCCGGAGCCTTTTCGGGCTGGTTCGGATCCAGTTCGCCGGTGGCCTTCAGGACCTTCTCGTCCAGCGCCAGGAGCGCATGGACGGCCCGCCGATCGTACCAGCTCCCGGCCTTCGTCTTGAGCAGATCCAGCGCCATGGACAGTGACATGGCCTGCCGGTAGGAGCGATCCGAGGTCATCACGTCGAACGCGTTCGCCACGATCAAGACGTGCGTGGTGAGCGGAATCGCGTCGCCCTGGAGGCCGTCGGGATAGCCGCTTCCGTCGCAGCGTTCGTGGTGGTGGCGCACCATCGGGGCCAGGGAGGCCAGGCTGGGCAGCCGGGCCAGTACCTTCTCCGCGGTGATCACGTGCGCGCGGACGTGCTCCAGCTCCTCGTCGGTGAAGCGGCCTTCCTTGCGCAGAAGCGTCTCCGGGATCGCGAGCTTGCCGATGTCGTGGATGTAGGCCGCACGACGGACCGTCCGCACCGTTTCGTCGTCCAGGTTGAGCGACCGCGCCATCTCCTCGCAGTAGTGGGCCACGCGGGAGGCATGGCCGCGCGCGTAGGGATCCCGTTCCTCGACCGAGGTGGCAAATGCCCGCAACACCTGATCCAGCGTGTCCTCGAGTCGCTCCGAGGAATCCTGCTGGCCCATGGACGCCGCGGCCAGCGAGGCCAGGCTCGCAGCCAGCGTGAGGTCATCCTCCGTGAACGTGTCGCCGGAAGGACTCCCCTGCACGATCAAGACACCCTGCAGCGTCTCGCCGCGGAACATCGGGACCGCCAGGGTGCACTCCGGCACCTTCACCCCGTGCGCGTCGCCCTTGCCGTTCTCGGTGCCGAGCAGGACCGGCTTCCGTTCGCGAGCGGCCAGACCGGGCACGCCCTCGCCCAGCGGCACTTTCGTTTCGCGCGCCACCGCGGACTCTTCCCCCGCTGCCGCGACGGTGAGGAAGTCCCCTACCGCTTCGTCCACGCACATCAGGTACGCGGTGCGACCGTTGACCGCGTCCAGCGCGCCCTCCACCAGTCCCTGCCACAGCTGGTCCTGCGAGCGGGCGGCCTGGAGGGCCTGCGTGAGACGGCAGACCCCGGAACGCAGTCGGTCCCGGGAACGAGCCGCGTCCTCGGCCTGGTTCTCCATTCCCTTGGCGATCCCCTGGATCGTCTCGGAGATCCTGCTCATCTCGCCGGCCGACGCCTCGCGGATGTGCTCCGAGAGGTCGCCCGTGGCAGACTCGCTCGCCCGGGTCATCACCGATTGGAACGTCCGCACCAGCTCGCGCCGGATAAAGAAGAAGCCGCCCACCGAGGAGATGAGCATGAGCACGATCAGGGCGCCGGTGCGCCCGCCGAGGATGGTACCCAGCGTCCCTCCGCCCTCCTGCCCGATCACCAGGAACACGGCCAACAGGATCGGGACCAGGGACATGAACGCGAACCCTGCGGACAGGGCGTGACTCACGTTGTCGCCGGACCCACTGGGGGGCGTGGTTCTGGTAGAGCGGGACTTGGTTGGCTTGGAGGTGCGCTGGCTCACGTCGGCTCCTTGGGCTGACGGACAGAACGTCCGCAAGTTCTCTTCGACGGTTATCGACCGACGTTTGCCCGTTTTTGAGCCCGAAGGCCGGATTTTTTGGGGGGGGCAAAGCTAGGGGGTGGGATCCCCCACCTCGCCGGGCAGGCGGGTCGCGGTCGCGAGCCGGTAGCCACGCTCCTGGGCCACGGCCAGAAAGGCCTCAGCGCTCTCCCGGGAGCTGAATCGTCCCACCTGGACGTGGGACTCCCCTCCGGAACGCACGATGGTCAGGGGCGCGTCGAACCGCGGGCCGGCCTGGGAGGCGAACTCCTCGGCCTCGGTGGCATCCGCGCTGGTGAAGATTCGCACGGTCCACAGCTCGGCCGGCAGGGCCGGGGTGGAGACCACGGGCTCGTCCACGATGCCCGGAACCCCGGCAGGGCCCGGAACCGGGGCCCGGGAACAACCCACCGCGGCCAGCAGGAGGAGCCACACGGCCGGTCGGTGATTGCGTTCGTAGGTCATGGGAAGGTGTCCTCTCCCGGTCATGTTCGCACCCGGAGGCCGGGAACGCAAGGGGCGCACGCCTAAGCCAGAAGCTCCGAATACAACTCCAGCGTCCGATCCGTCACCCGCTCCCAGTCGTACTCATCCGCGATCCGTTGACGGCCGGCCTCGCCCATCGCCGCCCGGCGGGGTCCGTCCGGCAGCAACTCGCGCAGGCGCCGCCCCAGATCCGCGACATCCCCTTCGCGGAACGTCTCCCCCACGCCGTCCAGCACCTCGCGGTTCTCGGGGATGTCGCTTCCCAGCACCGCGGTCCCGTAGCTCATGGCCTCCAGCAGCGCAATCGACAGCCCCTCCAGCGAGGAAGGCGCCACGACCAGCGCCGCGTGCTGCTGCAACGCGGCCAACCTCTCCCCGTACACGGGCCCCAGGAAACGCGCGCTCTCTCCCGCCTCGCTGCGGCAGGACTCCACGTAGTCGTCGGTGAAGTGTCCGCCCCCGGCAATGACCAGCGGCCAGTCGGGCACCGCCTCCTTGGCCGCGCGCACCAGGTGATGAAGCCCCTTCTCCGGAACCAGTCGCCCCACGAACAGGAGAAAGCCATCGGGACGCAGCCCGAGCGCCTCCAGCGGCGCCTTCGGCCCCGGCGAGGGCAGCTCGGTCCCGTTGGGGACGTAGTGGATGTGATCCTGGGATCCTTCCGCGAAGTGTTCCAGCAGCGTTTTGGACACCACGATGGTGGCGTGCGGGCAGGCGTGCGCGGACCACTCGCCGAACCGAAGCAGTTGCGACGCCACGGGGCCCCACTTCTCGCGGCGCCAGTCGAGTCCGTGCACCGTCACCACGACCTTCTTGCCCACCACGCGGGGACACCACGACAGCGCCGAAGGGCCCAGCGCGTGGTAGTGAACCACGTCGGCCTTGGCGAACAGCGCGTGCGCCGTGGCCACAGCCGTGTGCGACAGCGCGTCGAGGTGCTTGGTGTGGATGGACGGCAGGCGGATGAGTCGGATCCCCGGCATCTCCGCATCGGCCGGCGTGTAGTGCGGGCGGCAGTACACGTCGACCTGGTGGCCACGATCCACGAAGCGCCGCGCAAGCTCCTCCACGTGCCGCTCGATCCCACCGTAGGTGGCCGGCAGACCCTTCTGCCCG
>BQJX01000215.1 GCA_021604925.1 Gemmatimonadota bacterium | reverse complement strand
GGCCTGGCTCGTCCGCCCGCTCGGGTCGCGCCCATCCCAGACCACCGGGTGGAGGCCCGGAGGGAGTTCCTCGTCCATCAGCGTGGTCACGCGGCGCCCGCCCACGTTGAACACGTCCACGCGCACCCGGGCCTGGTGGGGAAGCAGGAACTCCAGGAAGGAAACCTCGCCGGCCCGGAACGGGTTGGGACGACTCGGGGTCATTTGGAGTCGGCCGTCGATCGAGATCACGAACGGGGTGTGGGTGCCGGACACGTCGTCCGTGCCGTCGTAGATCATGAAGTCGTCCAGCGCCGCCTCGGTCAGGCTGCCCTGGGCCGTGTCCTGCGCCGTGAACCGGAACCGGGTCAGGTTGGAGGGCGTGAAGAAGTCGTTGAGGGCGATGTCCACGTCGATCCATGCGTTCGTGGAGACCTCCGTGTCCTCGAGCTTGACGTCCCAGCTGCCGCCGCCGTTCGTGGACACCTCCACCACGAACGCGTCCCGGTCCGGATCCCCCACGCCGGTGGAGTACCAGCGCGAGTACCGCACGTGCGGCGCGATCGCCGACCCCAGCACGAAGCTGGGACTCGTGAGCACGGTGGCTCCGTCATCCACATCCCACTGGCCCGGGGCCGTCCCGGAGCGACCCTCGGTGACCCAGCACTCGGTTCCGGGGGGCGGCGTGTGATCGTCGCCCGGCTGAATAGGCGTGCCGCCGCTGGACGTGGCCTGGGGATCCGTGAGCTCCCACCGACCGCGGCTGGCCGTGGACACGACCGTCCAGCCGGCAGTGCCCGCCTCGAAATCCGTGGCATAGAGGGCCGGGTTCAACTCGAAGTCGACGGTGAGGGCCACGCCCTCCGTGACGTTGACGTGCGCCTCCATGGGCGTGTAGCCGAACGCCATCGCCCGCACCACGTACGCTCCGACCGGTACCGTGGCGTGCAGGTAATTGCCCGCCCCGTCCGTGGACTCCGCGAACGGGGAAGGCGAAAGGGTCACGTCCACCCCGGCCAGCGCGGCGCCGCCGCCGGTGACGACGCCGCCGATCGAGCCGCTGGGCAACAGGTCCAGGGTCACGTCCAGAGCCGTGGTGTCCCCGGTGGCAATGGTGGCCGGCAGCATCTTCGGCTCATAGCCGAACGCCTCGAACCGAACATCCACCGGACCCGCCACATCCTCGATCAGGTACTGCCCCGCCGCGTCGCCGGTCGTCACGGTATTGCTCTGCAGAATCTCGACGTGCACGTCCGCGATCGGAGTCGCCGGCGCGCCCGTCCGGGTGGCGGTTCCCGCGATCGCCCCCAGTTCACCGCGATACTCCAGCACGTACAGGCCCGTGGAGACATCGCTGACCACGATGAGATTCGTCTGCGTTCCGAAGAACGGAAACGCCCCCCAGCAGCCGTCGAACGTCCCGTCGTCGTGGGCCGGCCACGTGTCGTACGACGCCACTTCCGTGAGGTTGTAGGGATCGGAGATGTCCACGATCTTCAGGCCCAGCGTATAGAAGGAGATGATCGCAAGGTCCCCTTCGATATGGGCATTGTGCGGGATGGTGTTGGGGGTCGGCTTGTAGCTGTCCGTCTGGGCCAGCACGGGAAGCGTGGACAGATCCCACATCCGGCACTCCCCCGAGCCGATCTCGTCCGTGGTCATCACGTAGGCGTTGTCCTCCGTGACCCACGCGTTGTGCGTGAACGCCGACGGATAGCCCTCGGCCGTTCCGATCTGCGTGATGCTGGCGGGGTTGGAGACATCCAGCACACGCAGGCGGGGATCGTTGATCGCGGAACCGTACAGGATTCCGTCCTGGACCATGGCGTCGTGCAGGTAGGTCGCGGTCCAGCGCGTGATCTCCGCGGGGGACTCCGGCTTGGCCAGGTCCAGCAGGATGAAGCCGCCGATCGTGTTCGCGTAGCCCAGCACGTAGGCGCGGGCGGTGCTCTCGTCGATGAATAGGTTGTGCGCGGTGCTGAGGCCACCGCCGGTGTAGGTGCCCACCAGCGAGGGGTTCTCGGGGTCGGCGAGATCCACGATGCGCATGCCGCCGCCCGTCTCGTTCACCACGTAGGCGTAGTGGCCGTACGTCTTGATGTCGCGCCAGGTCGACGTGGGACCGCTGAAGAAGCCCGTCTCGTACGGCGCTCCGGGATTCGTGACGTTGATCACGGCCATGCCCCCGGTGGTCCCCAGCAGCGCGTACTCGTCCCCGTTCGGAGCGGTGTAGCCCCACACGTCGTTGTACGTGCCGTGCTCGTCCAGATTGGCGTGGAAGATCACGTTGGCGTTGGGGCCCGCATCGGCGGAGGAAGGCCAGCCGGCGGCGGTCGGGAGGAGCAGGAGCGTCGCCAGGATTCGCGCCGTGGAAGTGCGCATGGCCGCGTTGCCTCCGGAAGAAACCGGGCCCCGGGAGGTGCTCCCCCCGGGGCCCGCATGCTGCTACTGGATGAAGACCATCTTGCGGGTCTTGATCTCGTTCTTGGTCTGCAGCTTGTAGAAGTACACGCCGCCGACCGCCTTCTGACCGTTCCGCGTGACCCCGTCCCAGGTGGCGCGATGCGCCCCGGCAGGAACCGCGCCGTCCATCAGCGTGGCCACGCGACGTCCGCTCACGTCGAACACCGACAGGAGCACATGCTGCTCCGCCGGCACCGTGAAGTCGATGCGCGTGGAAGACGGGAACGGGTTCGGGAAGTTCTGCGCCAGATGCAGCCCGAACGACTTGGCCGGCACGCTCACGCCGGTGACGCCGCCACCGGAACGATCATAAATCGAGAAGTCGTCCAGCGCGCCCTCCACCACCTGCCCCGGAGACGGATCCTCGCAGGTGAAGCGGAACTGAACGGCCGAAGCGGAACCGGTGATCGGCGTGAGGTCCACGTCGATGCCCGTCCAGTTGGGCTCGTGCAGGTCGGTGCTGTCGATGAGCGTCCAGTTGGCGCCCCCGTTCGTGGTCACGTGGGTCTGCCACGCGTCATCCTGCGCGTTCACCGCGTAGGTGCGGTAGTAGAACACGTGCGGCTCCGTCATGGAGGAGAGGTCGTAGACGGGCGACAGCAGGCGGGTGGCGCCGCCATCCACATCGTCGCCACCGATACTGCCGATGGCGGCGTTGCCGGTCACGGCGCACTGATCCTCGGGATCGGGCGTGTGATCGAACTCCGGCTGGAACGACTGGCTGTTCTGGTACGTGCCGAACGGCTCGCCGAACTCCCAGAAACCGGAGGTCGTGGCAACGTCGTTATCCACGGTCCACCCGGTCGGGGCCGAGAAGTCCACGTACTCGGCGGCCGGGGTGAGCTCGATGTCCTTCGTCGTGACCACGCCGGTGGCCAGCGTCACCGAGGCGGCGGGAACGCCGTAGCCCGAAAGCAGAACCTCCAAGTCGTAGGAAGCCGAGGGCGACGTGGGGACATCCGGGAACGAGTAGTCCCCGCTTCCGTCCGACACCGCGGTCAGCGGCGTACCGGTCAGGGCGATCTCCACGCCCGCCAACGGCGTGCCCGTCCCCACTTCGGTGATCGTTCCGGCGAGTCCGCCGGACGGCAGCTTGGTCAGCACGACCGGCGTGGTGGTGGTCGCGCCGGCCGAAGCCACCACGTTCACCGTCTGCGCCTGGTGACCGAACGCGGTCACGTCCATGCTCTGCGGTCCCGCTTCCGAGGAGAACTTGTAGTAGCCGGTGCCGTCGGTCACGATCGCCTGCGCGCCGAACGTCACGTCGGCGCCGTTGATGAACCCGCCGGCCGACGAGCTCACGGTGCCGTCGAGCGTGGCGGCATTCACGTCGTAGCGGAGCAGGAAGAGCCCGTAGGTGCCGTCGTTCGCCGCGATCGTGCCGCTGGGCAGATGCGGGTAGACGCCCCAGTTGCCCGGGCCCACGCCTTGGCCGTCGCTGTCCGGGTACGTGTCAAAGTAGCCGGACTCGACCAGCGCGGTAGGAACGGTCGCATCGTAGACGCGGGTGCCGCGCGCGTACCACGAGCAGAAGACCTGCGAACCTTCCACGTGCACGTTGTGGATGGATGCGGCCGGGCCCGGGTTGTAGTCGCCCACCAGCGTGATCGAAGTGGGAACCGAAACGTCGACCACCTTGAGGTGACCGCCACCGGTCTCCGCCGCGAGCGCCACGTGGACCCCGTCGCCCATCGGCCACGAGGCGTGGTTCGAAGGGTCGAAGAAGATCGTGCCGTAGTTCACCGGATTCGTGGAGTCGGCAAGGTCGAGAATGCGAAAGCGGTCGTCGCTGATCAGCGAGACGTACGCCAGGTTGTTCTCGATCGAGATGTCGTGGATGTACTTGTTCTGCCAATCGCCGATCTCGACGAGGTTCACCGGATCCGAGGCGTCCAGAATCTGGAGACCGCCGGTCCCGGCCGCGCCCACCACGAACACGAGGTTCCGCGAGGGATCCCCGAACACGTTGTGCGACGAGCCCACGGTGGTTGTGTAGGTGTTCACGAGCGTGGGATCCGTGGGGTCGGAGATGTCCACGATCTGAATGCCGCCGCCACCTTCGGTACCGATGTAGGCGTAGTCCCCGATCACGAACATGTCCCGCCAGGTGCTCGCGGCTCCGGCGATGAACTTGACCTGGAACGCGTTCTTCGGATCCTCAACGTCCCACCACGCGGTTCCCGTGGTGGTTCCCTGAATGATGTACTCACGTCCGTCGGTTCCGACGAACCCCCAGACATCGTTGTAGCCCGCGTAGAGATCGTGTCTCCCGAGCAATACCATGTTGCTGAAATCGAAAATCTGGGAGCTGGCCGGAACGGCCATCGCCAGGACAAGAACTGCCACAGCCAGGGAGCGGGCACACGCCCCCCACGTCAGGGACTTCGGCATTCAGGGACCCCTCATTGGTGGTCAATGGTGATACAGCGCTGGGAGCTCGGAACCCAATGGGGGCGGAAGAACGAGGGCTTCATGGGTCGGCTCAGAATGGCACTATTGTAGCAGGATCCGGAGCCGATCGCGAGCGCAGTGGAGGGGGTCTGCGCGGGCGACTCGGGCGCGGAGCGGGATGCGAAGAGTGTGGGCGGTGCGACTCAGGCCGCCGGCAGGGCGCTGAACTCGGCGCGGGAGGCCGCCGTCTCCTCGTGGACGGTTCGGAGAACCGCCTCCTGCGCGGGCGTGAGATCCACCTGACGACGCGCCGTGACGGTCCTGGCCACGGCCAGGGCCTTCTCCAGGCGATAGGGGTGCCATTCCTGACTCCCGCCCCAGGAATAGCTCGGAACCGCCTTGGGGGGAAACCCGGCCCCGAACACATTGCACGAGACGCCCAGCACCGTTCCTGTATTCAACTGGGTGTGAATGGACGTCTTGGTGTGGTCCCCGATGAGACTGCCCACCCCGCGACTCTTCGTGTCCACGGTTTCGCCGGCGAGCGACACCTTCACCCAGCCGTAGTCGTTCTTCAGGTCGCTGGTGTCCGTGGCGGCGCCCAGGTTCACCCACCGGCCCAGGTAGGAGTGCCCCAGGAATCCGTCGTGCTGCTTGTTGGAGTATCCCTGGAGAATCGTGGCGTCGATCTCGCCTCCGACCCGACAGACCGGACCGAGACTCACGCCGTCCAGCACCCGGGTCAGCGGCTTGATCAGGCAACCCGCCCCGATGGCCACCGGTCCCGCAATCACGGAGTTGGCGCGGACCTGGGTGCCCGGACCGATGAGAATGGGACCCTCCCGCGCATCCAGCACGCAGCCCGGATCCAAGCGCACCCCTTCGGCCAGGCGAATCCGCGCCGGTTCGATGAAGTGCACGCCCGGATAGTCGCGGGGCACGGGCGGCGCCATCAGGCGTTCGTACTCCGCGAAGTCGGCCGTGATGGCGCCCGCATTCCCCAACATGAGATCCA
>BQJX01000214.1 GCA_021604925.1 Gemmatimonadota bacterium | reverse complement strand
CCAGCGGCGACTCGTACGACGGCATCGGCATGCTCAAGACCACGGACGGCGGGGACACTTGGGCGGTGGTGGGACTTGAGACCTCGCAGCGCATCGGCAAGATCGCGTGGGACGTGACCGATCCGAATGTCATCCATGTGGCGGTCTCCGGCGGCCTGTTCTCCACCGGTCCGGATCGCGGCATGTACCGCTCCACCGACGCGGGAAGCACCTGGCACCAGACCCTCTTCGTGTCGAACACCACGTCGGGCATCGACGTGGTCATCGACCCGAGCAACGGCGACAACGTCTACTGCGCCATGTGGGAACGGCTCCGGGGACCGGGCTTCCGCACCGTCTCGGGACCCACCAGCCAGCTCTGGCGATCCACGGACGGCGGGGACACGTGGGCCACCATGACGAACGGCGTGCCCACCGGCAGTGACGTGGCTCGGATCGGGCTGGCGGTGGCCGCCTCTTCTCCCTCCACGATCTACTCCGTGTTCTCCCGGTACACGTCCGCGTCCGGTACGTTCCTGGACGGCGTGTACAAGTCCACGAACAGCGGTGTCAGCTGGACCCAGGTGAACGGCGGCTCCCTTGGGAATCCGTTTTCCAGCTTCGGGTGGTACTTCGGACAGATCCGGGTGTCCCCCACGGACCCCAATACCCTGTTCGTGCTGGGCGTGTCACTGAGGCGGTCCACGAACGGCGGCGTGAACTGGACCACCGTGACCGGCTCCCAGCACGTGGACTTCCACGACATCTACATCGATCCGGCCAACTCCAGCCGCGTGCTTTCCGGCAACGACGGCGGCATGTACCGGTCGGCGACCGGCGGTGGTTCCTGGACCAAGGCGAGCGACCTGCCCATCTCCCAGTTCTACGCCATCACCGTGGACCCGCAGCTGCCGGAGCGCATCTACGGCGGCACGCAGGACAACTCCACGCTGCGGACCCTTACCGGCGCGCTGGATGACTGGGACATTCTCATCGGGGGTGACGGCTTCACGGTGATCGTGGATCCCACGGACTCGGACATCATCTACGGCGAGGCGCAGAACGGGTACATCGCCAAGTCCACGAACGGGACGAATTTTTCGACGATCCAGGACTTCGGATTCGAACGCACCAACTGGCATACCCCGCTGCGGATGGATCCGTCGGACCGGCTCACGCTCTACGCGGGGACGTTCCGCGTGTACCGGACCACGAACGGCGGCAGCAGCTGGACCGTCCTGTCGCCCGACCTCACGGATGGGCCGGGGCCGGGCCCGTTGACGCTGGGCACGCTGACCACGATCGATGTGGCGCCTTCCGATCCGAACACGATCTACACCGGATCGGATGACGGCAACGTGTACGTGACCACGGACGGCGGTTCGGGCTGGACCGAGATCGACGCGGGGCTGCCCACGCGCTACATCACGCGCGTGACGGCGGACTTCACGGACGATGCGGTCTGCTACGTGTCGATCTCCGGCTACCAGCTCGATGAGAAGCAACCGCACGTGTTCCGGACGACGAACCACGGTGCGAGCTGGACCGACATCACCGGCAACCTGCCGGACGCTCCGGTCAACGACGTGATCGTGGATCCGCAGTCCGCACAGCGCCTCTTTGTGGGCACGGACGTGGGCGTGTACATGACGAACGACCTTGGCGGCACGTGGACCAAGCTCGGAGTGGGCCTGCCGCTCTCGGTGGTCGTGGATCTGGAGCTGCACGACGCCAGCCGGACGCTCGTGGCCGGCACGCACGGCCGCTCCGCCTTCACGCTCGACGTATCCACACTGGGTGCGGTGGACGCCCCCACGCTGAGCGCCGGCGGCAGCGGGTCGCTGCAACTCGCGGCCCCCAGCCCGAACCCGTCTCGCGGCACGGCCGTGCTGTCGTTCTCGCTTCCCGCCGCCGGTCCCGTCCAGCTGGAGATCCACGATGTGAGCGGACGACGGGTCCGGTCGCTCGATCAGGGAACGTTGGCCGCCGGTCGGTACGAACGCCACTGGGATGGCCGCGACGAGAGCGGAGCCGCGGTCGCGGCCGGCGTGTACTTCGCACGTCTGCAGGCGGGGTCCGAAACGCGGACGGTGAAACTCACGCGCGTTCGGTAGGCGACAAGCGACCAAGGAAAGGCTCCGCCGGTTTCCCGGCGGAGCCCAGTACGATGGGAGCAGCGACTCCGGCCTCCGGGGACTACCCGAAGAGATCCAGAAGCACCGGTTCGACCGAAGCCGCCGGTGCCGCCGTGTAGGCTCGCGTGCGCGGATCAACGGATCCCCCCGTATCGACCGCGAACGCGCTGCTGTCGGCTTCCGAACCGTCTTTTGCCTTGGACGAATTCGGCGCCACTCCCTCCGTTTCCCTCTCTGCCTCGATCTTCTGCTGCGCCATCTCCTGACGCGCCTGCATCTCCAGGGACGTGGCCGCGGCCGCAACGCTGCGATCGGCCGAGCTCGGCTCCGACGGCGCCAGGGCGGCAGCCCGCACCTGGGCCGCGTTCCTCAGCGTCTCCTCCGGGGTGGCGCCGGAGCTGACCGAGATCGGCACCTCGCCGCCGACCGCGTACTGGCGTCCGTCCGGTCCGGTCTGGAACGTGAAGCTCGGCGAACCCGCTAGGGCTCCACCGGCGCTCGCGTGCGCGTGTTCGTGCGCGCGAACCTCGGTGTCGCGGGTCTGGAGTTCGCGGACCTGGTCCTGCTCCTCCGCGCTCAGCTGGAGCGGGTTGGAATCCGCGGCCGGTGTCGACTCCTCCGCGGCCTGCGCCAGCGCGCGAGCTTCGGGGGAGATGCGGACCCGATCCGGAGCCTTCGATTCCGCCGCAGCGGACGGTGCACTTCGGAAGGCGGATCCGGTTTCCTGCAGATCCGAAGGCGGAGCCGGACGCCCGACGTTCCGCGTCGACGCGGCGAGCGCCTTCTGCAGGATCGAGATGGACGCGGGGGAGGTTCCCTCGACGCGCAAGCCGCACCTTCCGACCGGAGGCAAGACGACCCAGAAGCCTGGGTGTTCCCATAGGCTAGATTCGACGGGCGGCAGATCCAGCTTTAAGCAAAACAACGCGAATCTGTCTCTCGGACAGATGGCTCGCTCCGGGAGGCGGCAACAGGCGATAGCGTGGTCCTGAATCGGGCCCGGGAGGCAGCGGGAGAGGCACGTGCGGCTCGGGCCCCGGCGTCCCCGCCCTCTACCTGGCAGCCAGAGTGAGCGGGCCCCGCCCCACCCCGATCTACCGGAGTGCCAACCCCGGGAGTACGCGAGCTAGCTACCCGACAGGGGGCCGCACCAGGAGGGCCACGGTCTCCACGTGGGCCGTCGTGGGAAACAGGTCGATGGCGCGCAGCCGCTCCAGCTTCCACCCCGCCCGGACCAGCACTCCGGCGTCGCGGGCGCCGGTGGCCGGATCGCACGAGATCGACACGATGCGACGCGGCGACCGGGCGACCAGGGCCCGACGGGCCTCGCGCGTCAGCCCGATCCGCGGCGGATCCAGAATCACCGTTTCGGCCTCGGCCTCGCCTTCCGCCGCCTTCCCGGCCAGCGTGACCTCCGCGCTCTCGGCGCGCGCTTCCGCTCGCACCGCGTGCCGCTTGAGGTTGTACTTGAGATGCTTCACGGCGCGCGCATCCGCTTCGGTGGCCACCACCTGGCGGAAGCCCTTGCCCATCGTCACGGCAAAGAGGCCGACCCCCGCGTACAGATCCAGCAGCGTCCCCTGGCGATCGTCGCCCAGGAACTCGTTCACCGTGTCGAGCAGTTCGATCGTGCCCGGCCGACTTCCCTGGAAGAACGACGTCGCGTCCGCGCGGAACACCTTCCCTTGCACATGAAAGCGCAGCGTCCGCTCGCCGGCCAGCGGTACGGCGTCGGCCAGCAGTCCCACGACCGACGGCGGTCGCTCCATCTTCTTGGTGATCTTGCCGAAGCGCTTCCGGTCCTTCTCGTTCGCCGGCTTGCCGCTCTCCAGCGCCAGCACCACGTGCCCCTCGTCGTCGTGGCGCACGGTGACCTTCTTCCACGGCGGCAGCAGCCGCACCCACGGAAGCGTGACCTCGTCGAAGGACGCTTCCATCTGCAGGCAGCCGTCGATGGGAACCACGTCGTGCGTGCCGCGTCGGAGCAGTCCCGGACGACCCGCCGGGTCGAACGAGAGCCGGATCCGCTGGCGGGTACGGAACTCCTCGCCCACTTCGGACGGGCCTTCCAGCTGCTCCTGGACATCCAGTTCGCCGAGGCGTCGAAACGCGTCGATCACGATGCCCCGCTTCATTTCCAGTTGCAGGTCGCGCTCCGCGTACTGCCAGTCGCAACCGCCGCAGTCGGCGGCATGCGCGCAGGGCGCCTCGCGGCGGCGGGGATTCGGCTCCAGGATCTCCGTGACCTCGGCCTCGGCGTAGCGCTTCTCGTCCTTCGTCACCCGGACGCGCACCCGCTCTCCGGGCAACGCTCCCGACACGAGGACCACCTTGCCCTCGTGACGGGCCAGGCATCGCCCGCCGGCAACCGCTGTTCCCGCGGTCACTTCGAAGGGTTCCGTGATATCGATGGGCTCAGTCGTGGGTTTCATGCCCCGAAGATGTCACCGATGCCCAGTTTTCGCTACCCAGAGAAGCGACGATTCGGGATGCTGGGGCACCCCCAAGAGGAGGAACGGCGTGGCCCTGACCGACTATCTCTCCTGCCGCAACGTGGGTCGCTCGGGACTCGTCGTGAGCGAGATCTCCCTGGGGAGCTGGCTCACCTACGGGGCCGCCGTGAACGACGAGACCGCCGCGGACTGCCTGCGCACCGCCCTGGACGAGGGGATCTTCTTCTTCGACACGGCCGATGTGTACAACCAGGGCGCCGCGGAGTCGGTGCTGGGACGGGTGCTCTCGGAGCAGACGCGCTCCGACCTCGTGATCGCCACCAAGGCCTTCTTCCCCATGTCCGACAACCCCAACGATCGCGGCCTCTCGCGAAAGCACCTCACGGAATCGCTCGAGAAGAGCCTGAAGCGACTGAAGACCGACTACGTGGACCTGTTCCAGTGTCACCGGTTCGACCCGAACGTGCCCATGGAAGAGACGGTGCGCGCCATGGACGATCTGGTGCGGAGCGGCAAGACGCTCTACTGGGGCGTCTCGCTCTGGAACGAGGAGCAGATCGCGGACGGGCTGCGCGTGGCGGATGAACTGGGAGCGGTGCGCCCCATCTCGAATCAGCCGCCCTACAACATGCTGGAGCGCGATGTGGAGGAGCGGGTGATCCCGTTCTGCGAAGAGCACGGTCTCGGCCAGGTCGTGTTCAGTCCGCTGTGCGAGGGCATCCTCACCGGGAAGTACTCCGGCGGGAAGCTGCCGGAAGGCTCGCGCGCCACCAGCGAGACCTACGGTCGGTTCCTGCGACCGCGCATGACCGAACGCAACCTGGATGTCGTGGACCGGCTCGCGGGAGTGGCCGCCGAGGCGGGAATGACGCTGCCGGCGCTGGCCTTGGCCTGGGCGCTGCGTCTGTCGAACGTGTCCGCGGTCATCATCGGCGCGAGCCGCCCGGAGCAGGTTCGCGAGAACGCCAAGGCGGCGGGCGTGACCCTGGAACGGGACCTGCTCCAGCGCATCGAGATGATCCTCAGCGGCTCGTAGTTCTTCGGCCGCCTCGGCCGCGGACCCTTACCTCACTCGGCACGACTCCTGCTGTTCTCCGCGTCGGAGTTCGCGACGGGCGCGAGCGCCGCGTGACGCCGCCCGCGGGCGAAGAGTGTGACCCCCGGGTGACAGTGGGTGACGCCGCGCGGAGACACTTCGCAGACAAAGGAGGACGCGTTGGGATCAGTTCGAGTTCACGGGGGGAATCGAGTCGGAGCGGGGGCGCCGATGCGGGGAAGGCCGGCAAGTCCGGG
>BQJX01000213.1 GCA_021604925.1 Gemmatimonadota bacterium | reverse complement strand
CAGATTGCAGCCGCTGCCAGGGAGGACGGTGGTGTTCGAGAACTGGGCCAACGCCTCACTGTTTCCGCCATACGCGATGTTGTTGTGAACGAGTGCCGCTGTCCCAGAGCCGATCCCCAGAGCCGATCCCCGGCCCCCGGGCAAATTCCAGCACCGATAGAACGTGTTGTTGCGAATCGTCGCGCTCGAATTGTTCGCGACATAGAGGCCCCCAACGTGCGAACCGAATGAGCTGTCATACGCAAACGTACAGAATTCGACCAACGCATTCGACAGAGAGATCTCCATCGCGCCAGCACGCGAGTTGGTTGGCAGAACGCTGTTGCGGAGAAACAGACACCCCCGAACCGTTACGTCGGAACTCCGGCCGATTGACACCGCCCTCTTGAACGAATGCCCCACAAACTCGCAGTCTTCGAGGTAGACCCGGCCGGCGTCAACCGCCGCGATCGCTCCCCTCGTGTTTCCCTCGAATCGAGTCCGGATCGCCTCGAAGTCCGTGCCGTCCCCTAGGCGCACAGCTGAGCTGCTGAAGCCGGCGCCCTCATTCCAGGAAACGACACAGTCCACCAGCCGGACCTTCGCGAACGCGAAGTTCATCGCCTGCACCTTGGTGTTCACGATGTGGCAGTCCCGTAGCTCCAGCTCGCTGTCGTTACAACCAAACTCCACACCCTCCCCGTCGCCGGTGATCGTGAACCCTTGCACTCGCGTTGTCGGACCGCTCACATCGGTGAGTCGCACGGTCTCGACCGGCGCTCCACTCGGCGTTCCGCCTTCCAGTATGGTCAGTTCCGGGCCGGCGGTCCCAATCACCGTCAA
The DNA here is from genome assembly GCA_021604925.1 of Gemmatimonadota bacterium. GTDB lineage: Bacteria > ARS69 > ARS69 > ARS69 > ARS69 > BQJX01. The sequence continues at coordinate 5,048 of BQJX01000213.1, read as the reverse complement.
TCCCGGTTTCAAGAAGATCACGCAGTCCTTGGTCTGAGGCCCGCCACACACGGACACCGTCCGCCGATTCCGCTGATCCCAGGTGCCCGGCCCTACCAGGACACTGTCGCCCGCCGCAGCAACGTCCACCGCTTCCTGGATCGTGGAGTAGTCCTCGGGCACCCGCAGCGCCACCGCCCGCGCCAGCGTCGGAAGCACCAGCCCGCTCATCAGAATCGCCATGGGAAGTCTCATGCCACCATTGTCCCACATCCGGTATGCCCCCTGCGCGAGGGAAGTCGACAGGTTCCGACCGACGTGGCGGAGGGTCCGGAGGCCTGGACGGCCGGAGGGCCCGGAGCCCGAGCGCAGCGGAGGCCATGGATGGCCGGAGCGGAGCGTTCGGGCGGGACCTGTCGACTTCCCGGGAGCAAAGCGGCGCTCCACCCCAAGCCGCATTCCACCCCACCCCACAAAGAAAAGCGGGAGGAAGCCAAAGCTCCCCCCCGCAGATCATCGATCCAACTGTGTGACGAAGGCCTAGCCACCAAACAGCGGCGTCACCTTGGCGATCAGCGGAGCCAGGACAAGGCTGATGACGGACACCAGCTTGATCAGGATGTTCAGCGACGGCCCGGCGGTGTCCTTGAACGGATCGCCGACAGTGTCACCTACGACCGCTGCCTTGTGCGAATCCGAGCCCTTGCCGCCGTGGGCGCCCTGCTCGATGTACTTCTTCGCGTTGTCCCAGGCGCCACCGGCGTTCGACATGAAGATGGCCAGCACCACGCCCGACACGGTGACACCCGCCAGCACGCCGGCGAGCATCTCCTTGTCACGCAGAACCAACCCGAAGAACACCGGCGTGAGAATGGCGAGCATCCCCGGCATGACCATCTGCTTGATGGCGGCTGCCGTGGAGATGTCCACGCAACGCGCATAGTCCGCACGGGCGGTGCCTTCCAGCAGACCCGGAATCTCGCGGAACTGGCGGCGAACCTCCTCGATCATCTCGAACGCCGCTTCCCCCACCGCCTTCATGGCCATGGACGAGAAGAGGTAGGGCAGCATGCCGCCGATCAACAGACCGGCCATCACGTTCGGCCGCGCCACGTCGATGACATCCACGCCGGCAATCTGACGGTAGGACGCAAACAGCGCCAGCGCGGTGAGCGCCGCCGAACCGATGGCAAAGCCCTTGCCGATGGCCGCCGTGGTGTTGCCCACCGCGTCCAGCTTGTCGGTGCGCCCGCGAACCTCGGGAGGAAGACCCGCCATCTCGGCACAGCCACCCGCGTTGTCAGCGATGGGACCGTACGCGTCGACCGCGAGCTGGATCCCCGTGGTGGCCAGCATGCCCAGCGCCGCAATGGCGATTCCGTACAGACCCGCCAGGTGGTAGGAAGCCACGATCGCAACCGCGATGGTGGTGACCGGAAGGGCCGTGGAGAGCATACCCACGCCAAGTCCGGAAATGATGTTGGTGGCGCTTCCGGTCTCCGACGCTTTGGCGATCTCCTGCACCGGCGGCCGGTTCTCGGCGGTGTAGTACTCGGTCAGCATGCCCACGGCGATTCCGGCCAAGAGCCCGACGATCGTCGCCAGGAACACGTTCATCGCGCTGGGCGCGTTCCCGGCAATGGTCCCCGCCGGCAGCACCATCTTGATCACGAAGTACGACACCACAATCATCAACGCGCCGGCACCGAACGTTCCGGTGTTGAGCGCCGACTGCGGGTTGCCGCCTTCCTTCGTCTTCACGAAGAACGTCCCGATGATCGACACGACAATGCCGACCGCCGCCAGGATCAGCGGAAGCAACACGTACTGGTGAGCCACCCCGGTGAAGGCGGTCGCCAGCACCATGGCACCCACGATGGAACCCACGTAGCTCTCGAACAGGTCGGCGCCCATTCCGGCCACGTCGCCCACGTTGTCGCCCACGTTGTCCGCGATGGTGGCCGGGTTCCGGGGATCATCCTCGGGAATGCCGGCTTCCACCTTGCCCACGAGGTCCGCACCCACATCCGCGGCCTTCGTGAAGATGCCGCCACCCACCCGCGCGAACAGCGCGATGGACGAGGCTCCCAACGAGAATCCGGAGATGAGCTGAATCACCTTGTCCAGCGCGGCACCCTCTGCGGCCGCGGCGCCACCATAAGCAATCCACAGACCGGAGAGGCCGATGACGCCCAGGCCAACCACGCCCATGCCCATGACCGTGCCACCGGAGAACGCCACGTTCAGCGCTGCGTTCAGGCTGGAACGCGCCGCTTCGGTGGTCCGGTTGTTCGCGGCGGTGGCCACGCGCATGCCGATGAAGCCGGCGATGCCCGAGCACAACGCGCCCACGATGAAGGAAACCGCAATCAGCTCCGTACCCTGTCCGCGATAGAACACGAACAGCAGCACGGCCACCACGGCCACGAAGACCCCCAGCACGCGGTACTCACGTGCGAGGAAGGCCATGGCGCCCTCACGGACCGCCAGACCGATCTCGACCATCTTCTCGTTGCCGGGATCCTGCTTGTTGACCCAGCTCGCTTTCATAAATGCGAACAGGAGCGCCAGGACACCAGCTCCCGGAATCAGCCATTCGTTCATGGGTGGTACTGCCTCCATCATGGGGTGGTTCAGGACACTTGTTGAGGACACTGGAACTGCTCACCGGGAACGTCAGCTCAACCGGCGTTGAAACGACTCATCGCCGCGTCGGCCCCCTCACGGAGAAAGACACGGACCCCCTCGGTCGCCAGATCGACGACCTCCTGCACGACCGCGAGTTCCTCGGCGCGGAACGCCTCCAGGACGTAGTCCACGACCGCATCGCGTTCGTCTCCATCGGGACGTCCGATCCCCAACCGAATCCGGGGAAAGTCCGGGGTCCCGAGCTCCTCGATCAGCGAGCGCAACCCGTTGTGCCCGCCGGGCCCTCCCCCGCGCCGGATTCTCATCCGGCCGAGCGGCAGGTCCAGGTCGTCCGTGACCACCAGGACCCGTTCGATCTCGGGGCCGCCGAACCGGTCCAGGATGGCGCGAGCCGCGATTCCCGACCGATTCATCCACGTCAGAGGCTGCGCGAGCATCCCCCGATTTCCATCCACTGTAAAGGAGCCAATGAGCGACGGCCCCGGCCCTTCCCGAAGGGTGCTCCCTCCGAGAGAGGCCAGGGCGTCCGTGACCAGGAAGCCGAAGTTGTGGCGCGTTTGGCGGTACCGCTCTCCCGGATTTCCGAGCCCCAGAACGAGGAAGTCGGGAGGCTCCGGCAGATCCGCCGCTTCGCTACGACTCTTTTCCGCCATCCCCCTTCGCTTCCTCGCCTTCCTCGGAGGCTTCGGCCGTGGTGCCCTCTTCGCCCTCTTCACCCTCTTCGGTCTCCGCCACCGCTTCGACCGTCGGCGCCGCCACCTGGGCGATCACGCGGGTACCGTCCCCGACGAACTCGAACCCGTCGGTGGGCAGATCACTCTGGTGAATCGAGTCGCCGACTTCCAGGTCCTCCACGTTCACGTCGATGGAAGCGGGGATGGCCGTGGGCAGGCACTCCACCTCGATCTCGCGCGTCATGTGCTCCAGGATGCCGCCGAAGGTGCGCACGCCGACCGGCTCGCCGACCAGGTGAACGGCCACCATCACGTTGATCACCTGGGTCATGTCGATATGCTGGAAGTCCACGTGGATCATGGAGCGCGAGATGGGATCGTGCTGGATCTCGCGGGCCAGGCTCTTGAGCGCGTCGCCGCCGTCCACGTGCACGTCCCAGATCACGTTCTCGCCGTGGGCCTCCTGCAGTTTCTTGGCGAACTCGGCCCGGTCCACGCGAAGCGTGATGGACTTGCCCTGTCCGTAGAGCGTACCGGGGATCTTTCCGTCGCGACGGGTGGAACGGGCGGCGCCCTTTCCGGTCCGGTCACGCTTTTCTGCCGCAATCGAGATGGTCAGCATTTCACATTCCTCGTTTCTCGGGGGCCGCGCCGCCCTAGTGGTCGAAGAGGATCGAGATCGATTCGCTCCGGTGGATTCTCTGGATCGCTTCCGAGAACACCTTTGCCGTCGACAGAATCCTCAATTTCTCCGAGGCACGTACGCTCGGGATCGTGTCGGTGACGACCAGATCCGAAATCGGCGACTTCTCGAGCCGATCGAGTGCACCCCCCGAAAACACCGCGTGCGTGGCGCAGGCATAGATGTCCCGTGCCCCCACGTCCTTCAACTTCTCTGCCGCCTTGATGAGCGTGCCTCCCGTGTCGATCATGTCGTCGATGATCAGGAGATTGCGCCCCGTCACCTCCGCCGTGCCGATCACGTTCAGCACCTCCGTGTCGTTCGCCTTCGGTCGTCGCTTTTCCACGATCGCGAGCGGGCGTCCCAGTCGGTTCGCATACGCGCGCGCCATCTTTACGCTTCCCAGATCCGGCGCCACGATCGTGAACTCGCTCAGATCCAGCCCTTCAAAAAAGTCCATGAACACCGGCGCCGCGTACAGATGATCCACGGGGATGTCGAAGAACCCCTGGATCTGGGACGCGTGCAGATCCATGGTCAGGATCCGGTCCGCGCCGGCGGTAGTGATCAGGTTGGCCACCAACTTGGCGGCCAGAGACACACGCGGCTGGTCCTTGCGGTCCTGTCGCGCGTATCCGAAATACGGCATCACGGCCGTGACGCGGGACGCGGACGCGCGGGTGGCCGCGTCCAGCAGCAGGAACAGCTCCATGAGGCTGTTTCCGCTGTTTCCCTGCGGTTCCGGCACCGTGGGCTGGATGATGAAGACATCCACCCCCCGGACATTCTCGTTCAGACGGACGAACAGCTCCCCGTCCGAGAACTTGGTGATCTCCACCTTTCCCAGGGGAACGCCCACTTCGCGGGCGATCGCCTCGGAAAGCGCCGGATTCGCCGAGCCCGAGAACAGGACCATGTTTTCGGACACGGAGGCCTCCCAGCCCGATTCCGTTCCGACGTAGAACGGGCGCACATGTTACGGGAGCGGACTGCGGGGAGCAAGGGCAAATGGCCGCAAAGTCCCCCCGGAATGGCTGGGGCGGGAGGATTCGAACCTCCAAATG